>NZ_SMKB01000082.1:0-28160 GCF_004348575.1 Actinomadura sp. 7K534 | reverse complement strand
CCCGGCATCCCCGGCATCCCAGGCGGCGACGGATAACTCCCGAGCGTCGTCTCCCTCCGCCCCCAAGGCCAGAGGGAGACGACCCAACGGACCACAGCAGCACCCGGATACGGACGAGATGAGGACGCCGCGAACACCGCAGACGACGACGTAGCGCGGCCAACCCCTACAACCGAGGGCCACTCCACAGCCGCACGGCCCCCAGCCACCACCCCGGCCACGCGACAACGTGAACCGTCGCGATCGCGTCCGAAGGCAGGTTTCGAGCGAAGCAAGAAACCTGATCGCGCAGCGAGCCCCTAGGCGAGCCGGAGCGATGCAGCGATCGCACGCAGTGCCCGCCGAAGGAAGGGCCCCCAGGGCCCGACCGCCAAGGGCACTGCAATAAGAACGAGGGTTTCCGCCACTCGGGGGCAATGGCGGAAACCCTCATCATGGTTTTCGTCCGTAGGGCGTAGAACGTTACGGATTTCAACTGAATATTTTTCGCGTCCTGGCGATCAGGGGGTCGCGGTGGGGGTGGGGGTGTCGACCACGCCGTCGTCGAACTGGACCTTGGGTTCCAGCCAGGGGAAGACCAGGTACCAGAGGATGGCGGCCACGGCGATGACGAGGCCCAGGGCCGTGGCGGTCTTGGTCTGCCAGGTGCCCGGCAGGTGGCGCCAGATCCAGGCGTACACGGGGGTCTCCTAGGGGGCTATGTCCGCTTCACGCGGGGCACCGCCGACGCCAGCTCACCGAAGATGATCATTCGTTTGGCGGCGGAGAACTTGGGGTGGCAGGTGGTGAGGGTGATGAGGCGTTCGGTCGGCTTGCGCTTGGGGTGGCCGGGGACGGGGGCGGTGACCTCGGTCGCGGCCGGTTTCACGATCTTGCGGTCGGTGACCTTGTAGACGTACTGCTGCTCCCGGGTGTCGATCAGGATCTCGTCGCCGCGGTCGAGTTCGCCGAGCCGATTGAAGGGGGCGGAGTAGGTCGTCCGGTGCCCGGAGACCACGAAGTTGCCGAGCTCGCCGGGCAGCGCCGTCCCCGGGTAGTGCCCGGGGCCCTTGCGGAGGTCGTCGCGGTCCACGCCCTCGATGACGACGAACTTCCAGTCCTCGCCGAAGCGGGGGATGCGGATCATGGCGAGGCCCTTGCCCAGCTTCACCCGCTCGGTGGTGACCTTGGACGCCTGCCAGGTGTCCAGCATCTCGTCGCCGAGGCGGTCCTGCTGGTCCTGGGTGTACCGGCCGGTTCCCCACAGCCCGTAGGTGACGAAGAGCATGAAGACCAGGCCGGCGGTGATGGTCAGTTCGCCCATGCCACGGATCAGCGTCCGCACCGGGGTGCACCCTCCTTCTCAGTCCGGCACCGTAGCGTGCTTCATCGCCACGTTGCCGGTGTAGGGCGGCAGCGTGGCCCTCCGCACGGTCCGCACCGAGTAGCCGAGCCCGTACGCGCGGACGTACCTGCGGTAGACCGCGATCTCGGGGGACGTGCCGAGCGCCGCGCGGAGCCGGTCCGGGTCGCCGACGGCGGTGATCCGGAACGGCGGGGAGTACACGACGCCCTGGAGGATCAGCGTATTGCCCACGCAGCGGACGGCGCTCGTCGAGATCACCCGCTGGTCCATGATCTGCATCGCTTTCGCGCCGCCGGCCCACAGGGCGTTCACGACGGCCTGGACGTCGCTCTCGTGGACGACGAGGTCGTCGGGGCGGACGTCGCGGGGCAGCGCGCCGGACTTCGGCAGCGGCGCGTCGTCCAGCGAGACGCGGAGCGCGGGCCCGCTGAACGGGGTGAAACCGGCGCGGACCGCGAGCCGGTCGGCTTCGGCGCGGGCTTCTTTCACCCTGGCGTCGTGACGTCCGGCCGCACGCGAGATACGGTCGATGTCATGGCGGAGGCGCCGGTACTCGGCGCGCTCCTCGCGGCTCCGGCGCTGCTCCGCGGCGATGAGCTCGGTGATCTCGGTGCGGCCCTGCTCGCGCAGGCTCGTGCCGCGGGCCGTGCTCGCGCTCGCCGCGAACAGCGTTCCCGCGAGGAGCGTGAGGACCGGGATGATGCTTCCCCACGCTGGACGCCGTACTCTGCTCACCAGCGACTACGCTAACCGACAAAGCACCCATGCGCGGTCCGGCGCTCCGGCCGCCGGACGCCCGAGGAGATCGACCCACCGTGGCCAAGTCCAAGACGCGTAAGAAGGCCGTCTACACGCCCCCGCAGAAGTCCAAGGCCCCCGAGGTCAGCCCGCGCTGGCTGGTGCCGACGATGGTCGCGCTGTGGCTGGTCGGCCTGGCCTGGATCGCCGTCTTCTACGTGACGGCGAGCACCGGCACCGAGGTGCCGTACATGACCGACCTGCACAACTGGAACCTCGGCATCGGCTTCACGGCGATCATTCTCGGCGTGATCCTGTCCACCAAGTGGCGCTGAGGGTTATCCACAGGTAGGGGGCGCCGGGCACCGGTTGTCCCCAGGTTGTCCACAGGCGCGGACGCCCATCGCGGGGCGTCCGCGCGTTCGCGGCTACCCGACGGACGGGCTGAGCTCCGCCGTCCTGACGACCACCAGGGCGGTGAGCAGCGCGAGGGTGAGCAGCGGCGCCCCGATGTGCAGCAGGCGCCGCTGCGCGGCCGGCGCGTACGCGTACGCGGCCGCCAGCACCGCGCCGACCACCAGGCCGCCGACGTGGCCCTCCCAGGAGATCCCCGGCACCGAGAACGTGATCACCAGGTTGATCACCAGCAGCACCACGATCGGCCCCACCGGCCCGCCGAGCTTCCGGCCGACCACGAAGAACGCGCCGAACAGGCCGAAGATCGCGCCGGACGCGCCGACCGCCGACGCGGACGGGGCGCCCACCATGTACAGCAGCACCGAGCCGCCCAGCCCCGACAGCACGTAGAGGGCGAGGAACCGCCACCGGCCGAGGACCTGCTCCAGCGCGGGGCCGATCGCGTACAGCGCCCACATGTTGAACAGGATGTGGGTGATGCCGAACGTGCCGCCGCGCTGGTGCAGGAACATCGTGGTGAAGAGCCGGTACCACTCGCCCTCGGCGACCCCGCCGACCTCGCCGTCGGGCAGCAGCCCCCGGCCGAGCATCATGAACTCCCAGACGACCCGCCACGACGCGAGCTCGGCGAGGTACGCCAGCACGCAGGCGGCGATGAGCGTGTAGGAGACGACGGGCACCGCGGACGTGGAGCCCCGCGCGCCGATCGGCGTCCGCGGCACCGCCCCGCGGATGCTCCGGTTGCCCTCGGCGACGCATTCGACGCACTGGTGTCCCACCGCCGCGTCCCGCATGCACTCGGGGCAGATGTAGCGGTCGCACCGCGTACAGCGCACGTACGTCTCCCGGCCCGGGTGCCGGTAGCAGGTCGGCACCGAGGTCTCGGGAGCGGGACTCTGATCTGTGCTCATCTGGGCTCCGTGGGGACCGGTCTCACGCGTTCTCGGCTCTCACCGTATGAAACGTCTAACGGCGGTCGATCGTCACCGATTGGATGACGACGTCCTCCCGCGGGCGGTCGCCCCGGGCGGTCGGGACCTGGCCGATCCGGTCGACGACGTCGGTGCCCTCGATCACCTTGCCGAAGATGGTGTGCCGGCCGGTCAGGTGCTGGGTGTGCCCGACGCTGAGCGTGATGAAGAACTGGGAGCCGTTGGTGCCGGGCCCGGCGTTCGCCATGGCCAGCAGGTAGGGCCGGTCGAACTTCAGGTCGGGGTGGAACTCGTCCTTGAACTCGTAGCCCGGCCCGCCGGTGCCGGTGCCCAGCGGGTCACCGCCCTGGATCATGAACTGGCTGATGACGCGGTGGAAGACCGTGCCGTTGTAGAGCGGCGCGTCGGACTTCTGGCCGGTCCGCGGGTCGTGCCAGGTGCGGTTGCCCTCCGCGAGGTCGACGAAGTTCGCCACCGTCTCGGGGGCATGCTCCGGGTAGAGCTGGATCACGATCTTGCCGAGCGACGTGTTGAGCGTCGCGAAGATCTCATTGGCCACGCTGGCCACCTCTCATGGAGTTGGTCGGTCTGTACGTCTGGACTTGGGGTCTCCGGCCGCGCCCCGAAATGTCACCCTGCGTGTACGGGCGGTGGCTCATCCGGGGTTTACCCCCCTGACTTCGGGAAGGCTGCACGACAGGACCTCGCAAACAGGGAGGTTAGCGTGTCCCTAATGATCAGTATCCGCCGAAGGCCGCAGGAGGAGGTTCTCACGCGGCTCGACCGCGTGCAGGAGGCCGCCCGCCAGGCCGCCCGCCAGGGCACCGGCATGTACCGGCAAGGCGCCGAGATGTGCCGGCAAGGTGCCTCCTCCGCGGCGGAGCGGATCAGACCCGCCGCGGACGAGCGTGTCATGGCCGTCCGCGGCTGGAGCGCACCGAAGCTCCGGCAGGCGGCCCGGTACGTGGAGACCGGGCTCGCACCGCGGGTGAGCACGTTCTTGACCGACACCGCCCACCGGGTGGAACCGCCGCGGCGGTCCAAGTCCGGGCGCGGCGCCTTCATGGCGATGATGGGCGTGGTCACCGCGGTGGGCGTGGCCGGTGTGGTCGCCACAAGGCGCGGCACCATCCGCGATCTGACCAAGGGTTCCGGTGAGCACGCGGGGGACGCCACGTCGGCGGACTCCATGACGGTCACCGGCGCCGATGTCGACGGTCAGGTGCATTCTCCGCAATAGCGCGGGGACTGCGCGTTTCCGGTTGAAGGGCCCGGCCGTGCACGGCCGGGCCCTTCGCCGTGCGCGGGCGGATCGGCGCGGCGGGGCGGGGCCCTGCTCTTCCGTCCCTCCTGTCCCACGGTTGCTACCAACCGGTACGGTGAACGCCATGTCGCCGAAGCGCTCGCTCCCGCAGGTGCTGGCGGCCCGGGCCAGGCTCCGGGCGCGCCAGGGCGTGCACACGGCCGTGCACCGCACCTGGACATGGGTGCAGCGGCACGGCGAGATCACTCCGCACACGCCGGGCCGCCGCAAGTTCGCGTACCTGGGCGAGGGCGCCTGCATCGGCTTCCCCGTCGGGTCCATCTACGGCGAGCCGTGGATCTCGATCGGGGACCACACGCTGGTCGGCACGCACGTGACGATCTCGGCGGGCTTCGTGCCCGGCCTCGACCTGGGGCCCGACGTCGTCGTCCGCATCGGCGCGAGCTGCTCGCTCGGCCGCGGCACCCACATCGTCGGCCACCAGTCGATCGAGATCGGGGACGACGTCTTCACCGGCCCCAACGTCTACATCACCGACCAGAACCACACCTACGGCGACCTGCACACGCCCATCGGGCGGCAGTGGCCGGAGAACAACCCCGTCGTGATCGGGGACGGCTGCTGGATCGGCACCGGCGCGATCATCCTCCCCGGCACCCGGCTCGGCCGGAACGTGGCCGTGGCGGGCGGCGCGGTCGTCCGCGGCGAGTTCCCCGACCACGCGGTCATCGGCGGCGTCCCCGCCAGGATCCTGCGCAGCCACGACAAGGAGAACGGCTGGCAGCCCCCGCTGCGCAGCGATCCCCTCATGTCGCTGGACGAGCTGGCCGCGCTCTCCGTGGACGGCCTCGAAGGGCTCCAGGTCCTCCAGGACAAGCTTCGCGAGGAGAACGAGGCCCGCAGCGAGAACGTCCTGCGCGAAGAGGCCGGCTGACCCCGGCGGGGAGGGCCTGGCCGCTGAGAAGCCGGGCGACGACGACGCCCGCCACGACCAGGAGCGCCGGCACGTAGATGAGCGCCGGCGTACTTCGCCGGCCTGCGATCTTCCTCATCGGTGGACATGCGGCGGGCCCGTCGGGCTCCTCGCGATCCGGACCGTGGGCGGACGCACGAAGCCCCGCCCGGCGCGTGCCGGGCGGGGCTTCGGAGCGGACGGGTCAGTTGTAGCGGGCGGGACGGGCGGTGCCGCGGCGGCCGCCGTGCGAGCCGCCGCCCGTGCGGGGGCCGCCACCGCGGCGCTCGCCGCCGGAGTAGGACGCGCGGTGCTCGCCGTCACCGCGGGGACGGCCGCCGTCCTGGCGGTCGTAGGGGCGCGAACCCCGGCCGCCGCCGAAGCCGCGGCCGCCGCGGCGGCCGCCGCCCTGGCGGCCCCGGCCGCCGCCGCCCTCGCGGCGGGCGCGCTCGGGGATGATCGGGCCCTCGATCGGGATGCCGGACGGCGGGCGGGCGCCGGTCAGCTTGACCAGCTCCGTGTCGCCGGTGGTGACCCGGGTGCGGGGCGCGTTGATGCCGGCGCGGCGCGTCATCGCGGACGTGGCGCGCACCTGGTGCGGCAGCACGAGCGTGACGACCGTGCCGCTCTCGCCGGCGCGGGCGGTGCGGCCCGCGCGGTGCATGTAGTCCTTGCTGTCCGCGGGCGGGTCGACGTGCATGACGAGGGACACGTCGTCCACGTGGATGCCGCGGGCGGCGACGTCGGTGGCGACCAGCACGCTGATCGAGCCCTCGCGGAACTCGGCGAGCGTACGGGTGCGCAGCCCCTGGCTCTTGCCGCCGTGCAGGCCCGCCGCGCGGACGCCGACCTGGACGAGCTGCTTGGCCAGCCGGTCGACGCCGTGCTTGGTGCGGGCGAACAGGATCGTCCGGCCCTCGCGGTTGGCGATCTCGGCGGTGACGGCGGCCTTCTCCTTGGGCGCGACCAGCAGGAGGTGGTGCTCCATGGTGTCGACGGACTCGTCGACCGGGCCGATGGCGTGCGTCACCGGGTCGTGCAGGTAGCGCTTGACCAGGACGTCGACGTCCTTGTCGAGGGTGGCGGAGAACAGCAGCCGCTGCCCGCCGCGCTTGGCGGCGTCGAGGATGTCGGTGACGTCGGGCAGGAAGCCCATGTCGGCCATGTGGTCGGCCTCGTCCAGCACGGCGATCTCGATGTCGGACAGGTCGCAGGCGCCCTGCCGCATCAGGTCCTTGAGGCGGCCGGGGGTGGCGACGAGGATCTCGACGCCGCGGCGCAGCGCGTCGATCTGCTTGAACATCGAGGTCTGGCCGATGACGGTCTTGAAGCGGAGCCCGAGCCCGCGGCCGAGCGGCTCCAGGTTGGTCTGCACCTGCTGGGCGAGCTCGCGGGTCGGCACGAGGATGAGCGCCAGCGGGCGCTTCGGCGCGGCCTTGCGGCCAGATAGGCGGGCGAGGAGCGGCAGACCGAACGCGAGGGTCTTGCCGGAGCCCGTCTTACCGCGCCCGAGGACGTCGCGCCCCGCCATGACGTCGGGGATCGCGGCGGCCTGGATCGGGAACGGGGAGTCGATGCCCTGACGGGTCAGGGCGGTCACCAGCACCGGCGGCAGGCCGAGCTCGGCGAAAGAGGGAACCCGCTCTTCGTCCGCGGTCGCGGGCATGGACGGGTCCTGTGCAGCGGCAGCTGTGGTCACGCATTACCTTCCGAGAGGGGGGCACGTCTCGGGAGGCACCACGGAGTGAGTGGGCTACAAGGACGAGCCTGACGCCATGGGGGCGCCGAGAGTGATTCCTAGAGTCTAACGTCGCCGGACCGCCTCCTTATGCCCTGTCCCCGCCGGAACATTCGGCGTCAGCGGTTTCCGGGCGTGTCAGCAGTCACAGGAGACGGCGGTCACGGGGGCGGTGAGCGGGTCGGGGGAGCGCCGGACGACCCCTTCGCCGGTCTCGACCGGGAGCCCCTCGCGGGCCCAGTACTCGAAGCCCCCGATCATCTCCTTCACCGGAAATCCTAGCTTGGCGAACTCCAGGGCGGCCTTCGTCGCACCGTTGCAGCCGGGACCCCAGCAGTGGACGACGACGGTCGTGCCCACGGGCACGCGCGTCGCGGCACGGCCGGCGATGTCGGCGGTCGGCAGGTGGACGGCACCCGGGATGTGGCCCTGGTCCCAGCTTTCGGTACTGCGCGTGTCGACGACGACGATGGCGCCGGTGCCCATGTGGGCCGCCACGTCCGACACGTCGGTCTCGAACGACAGGCGGGCGGCGAAGTGGCGGACGGCCTCCGCGCTCGACGCGGCAGGGGGAAAGGCGCTCATCGGTGCTCCTCGGCCTGGGGATCTCCTGCGGGCGTCTCAATCCTGCGGTTGTGGCGATCCGGCCGAACAGTGGCGTAAATGCCTGCCCTCGTTAAGATTTCGCCATGCTCGTGACTCCCCCGGCGCGGCGGCACACGGTGACGGTGCTCGCGTTCGACGGGATGGCGCCGTTCGAGCTCGGCCTGGTCGTGGAGGTCTTCGGGCTGCCCCGCCCGGAGGTGGATGTCCCCTGGTACGAACTGCTGGTCTGTTCGGCGGAGCGCGGCCCGATGCGCGCGGTCGGCGGATTCACGATGACGGCCGAGCACGGCCTCGACGCGTTCGCGTCCGCGGACACGGTCATGGTCGTCGCCGTGCCCGACGTCCGGAGCGACCCCGCCCCCGAGGTCGTCGCGGCGCTGCGGGCGGCGCACTCGCGCGGCGCCCGCGTCGTGTCGATCTGCTCGGGCGCCTTCGCGCTCGCGTCGGCGGGCCTGCTCGACGGGCGCGAGGCCACCACGCACTGGCGGCACGCGGACCTGCTGCGGCGCCGGTTCCCGCAGGTCCGGGTGACCCCGGACGTCCTGTACGTGGACGGTGAAGACGTCCTCACCGGCGCCGGGAGCGCGGCCGGGCTCGACCTGTGCCTGCACCTCGTCCGCAAGGACCACGGTGCCCGGGTCGCGAACGCGGTGGCGCGGCGGCTGGTCGTCCCGCCGCACCGGGAGGGCGGGCAGGCGCAGTTCGTGGAGTCGGCCGTGACCCCGCCCGCGGCGGACGACGCGGTCGCCCGCGCCATGGCGTGGACGCTGGCGCACCTCGCCGAGCCGATCACGGTCGCGCGGATGGCCCGGGAGGCGCGCCTCGCGCCGCGCACGTTCCTCCGGCACTTCCACCGGCAGACGGGGACGAGCCCGCTGCGCTGGGTGATCGCCCAGCGGATCATGGCCGCCCTGCCGCTGCTGGAGGAGGGCGGTACCCCGGTCGAGGAGGTCGGCGCCGCGGTCGGCTTCGAGAGCCCGGCGACGTTCCGGCACCATTTCGCGCGGGCGATGAAGACCTCACCGTCCGCCTACCGCCGCACCTTCCTGACCTCGGGCCTGACCTCGGGCCTGACCCCGGGCCGGCCGAGCCCGCGCCGCTGAGCAGGGCTTTACCGGGCGGGGACGGGGCTCTGGCGGTCGACCCCGCGGGCGATCACCATGACCGTCTCGTCGAAGGCGGCCCCGCCGTAGCGGTCCCGTTCCGCGGCGGCGGGCGCCCTAGATGTCCACAAGCTGCCGAATACGGTCATCTAAGCGGGGAGACCCCCCGATTAGTGTCCGGCGGGTGCGTCCGGCCCGCCGCCGGGAGACGCCACCGGGCTCCGGAGGGCGCCGCGGACGGCGCAACACCGAGGTCAGCGCATCCGCAAGGAATGCCGACCGCGCCGGCGACCGCGCCCGGGATGCGGAGACCACTAATACGGCGGCGGCCTGACCGGTACCGCCGCGCACAAGAGTTGCCAGATCATCTTCCCAATGAAGGCAAAGTTGATCATTGATCAGATCAGCTGCCTTTGTTAGCGTGCCACCGCGTGGGGGGACTCTCTGTTCACCATCCGGGAGAGTCCTATTCCACTGCAGCAACGCCCGACCTACCCGCCAACGAACCGCAAACCGTTCTTGCGTTCTTTTCCGTCACCATCGGGAAGGCGCACTCAACTACACCCGGCCCCATGAAGTAGTCAGGTGAACGGTATAACTAAATGACAATCCAATCTGCCGAGGAAGAAATCGACCGCACCCTGGGGAAGCGGATCATCTCGTTCGCCCGCAGCCCGCTCTTCCAGGGTGACGCCCAGGTACTGCACCCTCCCAACCCCTACCGCCGGATGCTGGTCCCGGACGCGCTCGCCGAGGCCGACTTCGACCGGCCGCCGTCCGCCGGCGAGTGGGCCGCACACCGCTCCCTCAGCGCGCACCGGCTGCTCGGCACCTTCTATGAGGCCGAAACAGTGCTGCTCCCGGAGCAGGGACTCGCCCCCCTGCACGCCGACTTCGACCTCTTCTACGGCTCTGAGCTGCGCGAACTCCGCGAATCGTCCGTCTCGGCCCTGGAGCGTTTCGCGTTCGCCTGCCTCGACGACGCCGTGGACGTCAGCGGCGCCGCCACCCCCGAGATCCTCGACGCCTACTTCCAGCACGTCGTCGCCGAGGCCGAGAACGGTCCATCGCCCGCGCTGGCCGCCATCGCCGCGGCGCGCGACCGGGAGAGCGCCGCCGACCTGTACCTGGTGCAGCTCGCGCTGGACGGCCTCACCGAGGCGTCCGCGATGTCGCGCAACCTCGCCGGCGCCTACGGACCCGAGCAATCCGCCCTGTTCAAGATCTTCATCGACGAATTCGGGTACGGGGTCTACGACGCCAAGCACACCACCATCTTCGCCAAGATGCTGCGCAGCCGTGCCATGGCGACCCATGTGCACGCGTACTGGAACTTCTACCTCGCCGGCCCGCTGGCCACGAACAACTACTATTACTACCTGTCCCGCGATCACGCCAAGTTCTTCCGGTACGCGGGTGCGGTGACGTATGCGGAAGCGGTTTTCGCGCCCGCGTTCGTGGAGATGGTGAAGGTCTTCCGGGACATCTTCGGGGATAACGTCGATCTGCATTACTGCGATGAGCACGCGCATATCGACGAGCACCACGGGCGCATCACCAGGGAAGAGGTGCTGCTCGCGCTGGCCGCCAGGCACGGGCCGCGGGTCGTGCCGGAGCTGATGCGCGGCGTCGCCGAGGCCAGGCTCATCGGCGGCTGGTTCGAGGACGACACCGCGGCGCAGATCCGCTGGTCGGACGACCTCCCCCGGCACCGGGACCTCGCGGGAACGGTCCGGCTCGGGCCGGAGCCGCGGCGGGTCGCGCTCACGCCGGACAGCCCGTTCGGGACGCGGAGCCATGACGACTCCATGGTCCTGGAGGTCGAGCGCGGCGAGGCGGAGCTCATCACCACCCCGACCGGCCCGCCCGAGCGGCTGGCCCGCGGCGACGCCGTGCTGATCCCGGCCGGCCGGCTCTACGGCGTGCGGTCGACGGCCGCCGCATGCGACTACCTGCTCCATGCCGTGACCCCGGACGGCTGATCCGACTCCCGGGCGTCGTCCGGAACGGCGTCCACCGCTTCCGCAAGTCGCCGGTGAGCCGCACACCTCACCGGACACCCGACCCCGTACCCCGGTTTCGCATGCCCGCGCCATGCCGGTGCCGTCCCCCGACCGTCACCCGGCCGTGCCCGAACGACAAGAGGAGCAGATGGCCCGCGTCATCGTCATGGATCTGAGCCGCCACAACACCGTGCTGGTCGGCCACGACCGCTACTTCGTCCTGCACACGGAAGGGCGGGCGCTGCTGGTCCTCGACCGCTGCCCGCACCGGGGCGGGCCGCTGAGCCTGGCCCGCCGCACCCCGGACGGGCGGCGGCTGAGCTGCCCCTGGCACGGCACCAAGGTCGGTGTCGCGGCAGTGAAGCGCACCAGCCTGCCGATGGTGCGCAGCGGCGACGAGGCCGTCGTCGTCCTCCCGGACGGCGACGACGAAGCCGGCGAACCGATTTCGGTCATCCGCAAGGAGGTCCTCGCCAACCTGCCGCCGGACGCGCCCTGCGCGGCCGAGTCCGCGGGCGAGGCGGCCGCCGGTGCGGCCGGCGCCGGGGAGGACGCGCGCCGATGACACCGCACAGCGCCGCCAGCACAGCATCACCTGGTCCGAACCGAGGAGGCACGGTTGTGGAACCGACAGAATCCGACCTGATGGATCCCGTTCCGGAGATCCACGCCGACGACGACCTGGAGCTCGCGCAGTTCCTGCGCTGGGGACGCGACCTGCACCACCAGGGCCGCTACGAGGACGCCGCCAAGGCGTACGAGCTCATCCTCGGCCTGGATCGCGACAACGAGGAGGCGCGGATCGGCCGGAACCGCGCCGTCCGCCGCGCCGTCCCCCGCTGGCACTGGGAGATGCTGCACGACGAGGAGCGCGCGGAGCTCTACGACCGGGCGATCCGGCAGGCGGTGGCGGCGAACCCGGACGCGCTGGTGCTGGACATCGGCGCCGGCTCGGGACTGCTGGCGATGATGGCCGCGCGGGCGGGGGCGCGCCACGTCGTGGCGTGCGAGGGGCAGGAGCCCGTCGCCGAGACGACCTCCCGGGTCGTGCGGGTGGCCGGATACGACGACGCGGTCAGCGTCGTGCCGAAGATGTCCACCCGGATGACGGTGCCGGAGGACCTGCCCCGGCGCGCCGACCTGCTGGTCACCGAGATCGTCGACTGCGGGCTGCTCGGCGAGGGCATCCTCGGCACGATCGCGCACGCCCGCGAGCACCTGCTCGCCCCGGACGCGACGATCATGCCCTCGCGGGGGCGGATCATCGCCCAGCTGGTGGAGAGCGAGCAGCTGTTCCGCAAGAACCACGTGGGCAAGCTCTACGGGTTCGACCTGGCGCCGTTCAACCGGCTGTCGACGCTGGAGTACTTCGACTCCCGGCTCCACCGGCACGAGCACCGGACGCTGTCGGACCCGCTGACCGTGTTCGACTTCGACTTCCGCACCGCGGACGCGACGCCCCGCGGCAACGAGCTCCGGGTCCGCCCCACCGCCGCCGGCAGACTGCACGCGATCGCGTTCTGGTTCGAGATGGAACTGCTGCCGGGGATAACGCTCGACAACGCGCCCGGCCACGACTCGCACTGGAAGCAGGCCATCCAGTGCCTGCCCGTGCCCGTGCTCGTGCAGCCCGGCGAGCCGGTCGTCCTGGACGCGGTGCACGACGGGGAGTGCGTCCGGTTCACCGTCCGCACCGGAAGCGAGCCCGGCGCCCAACCGGATGTCACGGAGCGCGATGTCACGGAGGCGGCGCGATGACGATCACCACGACGGGGCGGTCCACCGCCTTCGCGGAGTACTGCGCCCAGCGGATCTTCCAGCCGGGGCCGGAGGTGTTCATCGAGGGGAACCCGTTCCGGCGGCCGATCGGCCCGCCCGGCACCGGCGACCGGGACTTCTCCGTCCCGGCGACCGAGGCGGAGTTCCTGAGCTCCGGGCAGCTCATCGCGGGGCGGGCGCTGTGCAACGCCTACGAGAGCGACATGATCCTGCTGCCCGCCGAGGGCCTGGCGCCGGTCAAGGGCGACTTCGACCTGTTCTACGGCGACGAGGTGCGGCGGCTCCGCGACCAGGTCCGGCCCGGCCTGGAGCGCTACGCCTTCTCGTTCCTCGACGACGCCGTCCCCGTCCCGCCGGTGCGGACGCTGGACGAGCTGCAGGCGTACTTCCTCGCCGAGGTCGGCGAGGCGGGGGCGCCGGCCGATGCGTCCGGGAACAACCCGGCGGTGGACGCGGCGGCGCCCGTGACCGGCACGATGCGGGCCATCACCGAGTGCCGGCACCCGGAGGAGGCCGCGGCGCTGCACCTGATCCAGCTCGCGCTGGACGCGCTGACCGAGGCGTCGGCGATGGCGCGCAACCTGGGCGGGTCCTACGGCGCCGAGCAGTCCGAGCTCTTCAAGATCTTCCTCGACGAGTTCGGCTACGGGGTGTACGGCGCCAAGCACAGCACGATCTTCAAGGAGATGCTGGCGAGCGTCGGGCTGCGCACCGACCTGCACGCGTACTGGAACTTCTACCTGACCAGCTCCCTGGTCGGGGTGAACTACTTCAACTGGCTCACCGAGGACCACCGCGGGATGTTCCGCTACATGGCCGCGGTGACCTACCTGGAGTGGCTGTTCGCCCAGGGGTTCGCCGACACCGGGGCGATGCTCCGCGCCGTCTACGGCGACCGGGTGGACGCCAAGTACTGCGACGAGCACGCGCACATCGACATCCACCACGGGCGGATGACGTACGAGAACCTCCTGCTCGGGCTGGCCCGCACCCACGGCGAGCTGGTCATCCCCGAACTCGTGCGCGGGATCGAGGACACCAAGCTCCTGCTGCGGCTCGGCGACGCCGACTTCCGCGCCCAGATCGCCTGGGCCGACACCCTCGACGACCACACCCGGGCCGGGGCCTCGCTGGCGTCCGCAGGGCTGGACGACGCCGAGTCGAGCACCCTCCGCCCGGACGACCCGTTCAGCACCGGCGTGCACGACACCGACCGGCTCATCGAGGTCACCGCCGGCGAGGTGGACGTGTACGCGTGGGCCACCGAGAACCCGCACCGCCTGGGGAAGGGCGACGTGCTGCTGGTGCCGCGGGGCCGGCTGCACGGGCTGAAGGCGGCCTCGCCCGAGGCGCGCGTGACCGCACGAACCGCCGAAAGGACGTCCCACGATGGCTGAGAACTCCATGGCTGAGGAATCCGTGCCGGTCGGCTCGTACAACGAGTGGGACCCGCTCGAAGAGGTGATCGTCGGCGTGATCGACGGGGCCGCGGTGCCGCCGTGGCACCCGGCGGTCGAGGCGACGGTGCCGCCGGAGGCATGGGACTTCTACCGGCGCAACGGCGGCGGCGGGTTCCCGGAGGAGCAGGTCGAGGCGGCCCGCGAGGAGCTTGAGGGGTTCGTGTCGATCCTGGAGGGCGAGGGGGTGACGGTGCGGCGGCCCGACCCGGTCGACCAGTCGCGGTCGTTCGGCACCGCCGACTGGTCGTCCACCGGCGGGTCGTCGCACACCTTCCCGCGCGACATCGCGCTGATCGCCGGCGACCAGATCGTCGAGGCGACGATGGGGTGGCGGTCGTACTACTTCGCCACCCACCCGTTCCGGACGATCTTCAAGGACTACTTCCGGCGCGGGGCCCGCTGGGTCGCCGCGCCGAAGCCGCAGCTCACCGACGCGTCCTACAACCCGGGCTACGCCTCGGCCAAGCCCGAGACGCCGTCCCTGGACGACCCGTTCCCGGACGCGACGTCCGTCATCACCGAGTTCGAGCCGATCGTGGACGCGGGCGACTTCATGCGGTTCGGCCGCGACATCCTCGTCCAGCGCAGCCACGTCACCAACCGGTTCGGCATCGAGTGGGTGAGGCGGCTGCTCGGCGACGAGTTCCGGGTGCACGAGGTGGCGTTCCTGGACGACCACCCGATGCACCTCAACGCCACGTTCGTCCCGCTGCGGCCGGGCCGGGTGCTGATCAACCCCGAACGGGTGCCCGAGATGCCGGAGATGTTCGCCGACTGGGACACGGTGGTGTGCCCCGAGCCCGCCATCCCCGCCGACCAGACGATGTACTTCTGCAGCCGCTGGATCGCGATGAACACGCTGATGCTCGACCAGGACCGCATCTTCGTGGAGGCGCAGGAGACCGAGCTCCTGCGGCTGCTGGAGAAGGAGGGCTTCACCCCCATCCCCGTCCCGTTCCGGACCGTCAACACGTTCGGCGGGGGCTTCCACTGCGCCACCCTCGACGTCCGCCGGCGCGGGGCGCTCGAGGACTACTTCACGTCCTGACCAGCCATACGGGCGCCCGCCGGCGCGCGGAGTTCCGGCGGGGGCGGGCGCCCATCGAGGGAGAACCAACGATGGCGACACACGACCGCCCCCATCTGCTCGTGATCGCGACGGGCTGGAGGGTCTACCGGGAGTACCTGCTGCGGTCGATCAGCGAGCGGTTCCGGGTGCACCTCTTCCACGTCGCCGAGCCGACCTGGGAGAAGGAGTACATCGCCGGGTGGACCGTGGTGCCGAGCACCATCGACGGCCCGGCGATGGCCGAGGAGGCGCTGCGCCTGGCCGAGCGCGAGCCGGTCGACGGCGTGCTGTGCTGGGACGAGGCGCGGATCCTGCCGACCGCGCACGTCACCGAGGCGCTCGGCGTGCCCGGCGGCGGCCCCGACACGATCCTGCGGGTGCGGGACAAGGGGCGGACCCGCGCGGCCCTCGACGCGGCCGGCGTGCCGCAGCCGCGCTCGGCCCCGGTGACGACGCTGGACGAGGCGCTCCGCGCGGCCGAGGACATCGGCTACCCGGTCGTGCTGAAGCCGCGCGGCCTCGCCGCCAGCCTCGGCGTCGTGCGGGTCAAGGACGCCGGCGAGCTCCGCGACCGCTTCGAGTTCTCGCTCTCGGCCAAGGCGCCGGACCCGGTCGGATTGGACATGCCCACGCCGCTGCTGGTCGAGGAGTGCGTGACCGGCGAGGAGATCAGCGTCGACGCCGTCGTGCGGCACGGCGAGGTCTCCGCGCTCTACGTCGGCCGGAAGGTCGTCGGCTACCCGCCGTACATGGAGGAGGTGGGGCATGTCGTCGCGGGCGACGACCCCCTGCTGTCCGACAAGGGCCTGCTGGACGCACTGCAGAACGCGCACACCGCGCTGGACTTCCGCGACGGCTGGACGCACACGGAGTTCATCCTCACCGCCGACGGCCCGAAGCTCATCGAGGTGAACGGGCGGCTCGGCGGCGACATGATCCCCTATCTCGGCAGGCTGGCGACGGGGGTCGATCCCGGCCACGCCGCGGCGGCGGTGGCGTGCGGGCTGGCCCCGGACGTCACGGCGGCGCACGCCAGGGCCGCGGGCATCCGCTTCTTCTACCCGGCGGAGGAGGACACCACGATCGCGTCGGTCGGCTTCGACCAGAACCGGCTGCCCGAGGCGATCGACCAGGTCTCTCCGATGGTCCTCCCCGGCACGGTCGTGTCACCGCCGCCGAAGGGGATCGTGCTCGGCCGCATCGCCTTCGCGACGGCCGTCACCGACACCGTGCCGGAGTGCCATGACGCGCTCCAGGCCGCCGGCGCCGCACTCGTGGTCGAGACCGGCGCACCGGAGAGCGGGGAACCGGCGTGAGCGCGACCGGAGAGCACGCGACCGTCCTCGGCACCGTACGGGAGATGCCGAGGACGGTCCGCATCCTCGTCGTCGGCAACTTCATCACCAGCCTCGCGGCCTTCCTCAACGCGTTCCTGGTGCTGTTCCTGACCCACCGGGGCTTCTCCGCGTTCGACGCCGGGGTCGCCTTCACCGCGCTGATGGTCGGCCGGATCTCCGGGACGGCCGTGGGCGGCGCGGTCGCCGACCGGATCGGCTACCGCCTGGTCATCGTCTGGTCGATGTTCGGCTCGGCGGTGCTGACGGCGCTGCTCGTGCACGCCTCGAACCTGTGGACGGCAGTGATCGTCGCGGGGCTCGCCGGGCTGTTCAACCAGGCGTACCGGCCCGCGTCCCAGGCGTGGGTCGTGGAGCTCACGCCGATGAACCGCCAGGTCATGGTGTTCTCGTTCCTGCGGCTGACCTTCAACCTCGGGTCCACGCTGGGACCGCTCGGCGCGGCGCTGCTGCTCGTGTACGCGTCGTACGACGTGCTGTTCTACGCGGACGCGGGCGGTTCGCTGGTGTTCGGCCTGTTCGCGCTGGTGGCGCTGAAGCCCGGCTCGCCGGGCGAGTCCCCCGCCGGGGTCGGCGGGACGGACGAGGGCGGCGCGGAGGCCGTACCCGGAGGCGGGTACCGCAGGGTGCTCACCGACGGCCGCTTCGTCCTCTTCATCGTCGGGCTCTTCCTGACCGCGATCACCTACATCCAGGTCTCGGCGACCCTGCCGCTGTTCGTGCAGAGCATCGGGCACACCGAGCGGCTGTACGCCGTGCTGCTCGCGATCAACGGCTTCGTGGTGATCGTCTTCGAGGTGCTGCTGTCGAAGTGGACGCAGAAGCTGCCGATCGGGCTGCCGATGGCGGTCGGCATGGCGCTGCTCGGCGTCGGCTACCTGATGTACCTCGGGCCCACCTCGGTCGGCCTGCTCGCCCTCGCGACCGTGGTGTGGACGTTCGGCGAGGTGGTCGCGGCGCCGTCGATGATGGCCTACCCCGGCATCATCGCGCCGCCGGAGCTGCGGGCCCGCTACATCGCGGCGGCGACCGTCCCGCAGCAGGCCGGCTACGCCGTCGGCCCGCTGATCGGCGTCGCCGCCTGGCACTCCTGGGGCGACGGCGTGTGGGCGCTGACCGGGTCGTTCGGGATCGTCGCGGCGGTGCTCGTCGCGGTCGGCGCGGGCCTGTCGCGCGCCCGGCCGGCGGACGGACCCGACGGCCCCGACGAGCCCGAGGACCTGGCGCCGGCGACCACGTCCAAGGGAGGCGACTGACGCACGCGCCCGCCCGCGCCCCGCTCGCATCCCGCGCCGGGTCGCGGGCGGGCCACCCGCGGGTGACCGCGCAACCAACGAAGCAAGACCGGAGCAAGACCGGAGCAAGGGTGAACATCATGGACAGACCAGTCGTGGCGATCGTGCGGCCCTTCACCTCGGCGGCGATGGTCGCCCCCGCCCTCCGGGAGGCGGGGTTCAGCCCGGTGGCCGTGATGGACTACACGGGTCCGTCGCTGGCGCCGCTGCACTCCTCGCACGACCCCGGGGCCTATGACGCGGTCATCAACCACCACGGCGACATGGCCGGGACCATCGAGCGGCTCGGCGGGCTCAAGCCGATCGCCGTCATCCCCGGCGTCGAGGCGGCGCTGCGGCTCGCCCAGGAGTGCTCGGACGCGCTCGCGCCCGAGTTCTCCAACGTCGCCGAGCTGGTGGACGCCCGGCGCCACAAGTACCTCATGCACCAGGCGCTCACCGACGCCGGGCTGCCCGTCCCGCGGCAGATCTCCACCCGCGACCCCGAGGCGGTCGCCGCCTGGATCGAGCGGGAGGGGCTCGCGGGCAAGGACCTCGTCGTCAAGCCGCCGACCAGCGCCGGGACCGTCGGGGTCAGCCGCGCGCCGGGCGGCCAGGGCTGGCGCGAGCTGTTCACCGCGATGCTCGGCACCCGCGACAAGCTGGACGTGCTGGCCGAGGAGGTGCTCGTCCAGGAGATGATGACCGGCACCGAGTACGCCATCGACACGGTCAGCCACGACGGGCGGCACTCGATCACCGACATGATCAAGTACAAGCGGGTGCCGTTCGGCGAGGGCATCGCGGTGTACGACTGCGTGGAGTGGCTGCCCTACGACACCGACGCCTACGGCGAGCTGATCGACTACGGGCTGGCCGCGCTGGACGCGGTGGGCCTGCGCAACTGGGCGGCGCACACCGAGGTCATGATGACCCCGGACGGGCCGCGGCTGCTGGAGGTCAACGCGCGGCTGGCCGGCGCGGGCAACCCCGCGGTCACCGAGATCGCCACGGGGGAGAGCCAGGTCACCCGGATCGTGGACGTCTGCCGCGGCCTCGGCCCGCAGATGCCGCCCGGCTACACGCTGCGGCAGAACGTCATGGCGGTGTTCCTGATGTCGCACTCGACCGGCATCGTGCGCAACGCGGAGATCTACGACCAGGCCCGCGACCTGCCGAGCTACCACTCGCCGGTGCACGTGGTCGGGACGGGCGACCACGTGGACGCCAGCACCGACCTGTTCGCCAGCATGACGATGGGCTACATCATCCTCGCCCACGAGGACGCGGCGCAGATCCACGCCGACCGGGAGGCCATCCGCAAGATCGAGAAGGACCTGGTGGTCGACGCCGACGCCTGACCCGCCGACGCTCGCGCAGCCCCCGGGCCGACCGGCCCGGGGGCTGTGACGCATCAGACGGTCTCCCGGCCACCTCGGCATCTACTACAGCTCGTAGTATGTCTGACAGCACGTAGTACTACAGCTTGTAGTAGTAGCCGGAGGCCCGCGAGCATGGACCCTGTCGACATCGCCCGGTGGCAGTTCGGGATCACCACCGTGTACCACTTCCTGTTCGTCCCGCTGACGATCGGGCTGTCCGCGCTCGTCGCGATCCTGGAGACGGCGTGGATCCGGACCGGCAAGACCGCCTACCTGCGCGCCACGAAGTTCTGGGGCAAGCTCTTCCTGATCAACTTCGCGATGGGGATCGTCACCGGGATCGTGCAGGAGTTCCAGTTCGGCATGAACTGGAGTGACTACTCCCGCTTCGTCGGCGACGTCTTCGGTGCCCCGCTCGCCATCGAGGGGCTGCTCGCGTTCTTCGTCGAGTCGACCTTCCTCGGGCTGTGGATCTTCGGCTGGGACCGGCTGCCCAAGCTCCTGCACGTGATGTGCATGTGGCTGGTGTCCATCGGCACCGTGCTCTCGGCGTTCTTCATCCTCGCCGCGAACTCCTGGATGCAGAACCCGGTCGGCTACCGCATCGACGAGGAGGCCGGGCGCGCCGTCCTCACCGACTTCTGGGCCGTGCTCACCAACCCGGTGCACCTCGCGGCGTTCCCGCACACGATCACCGCCGCGTTCGTCACCGGCGGCATGTTCATGGCCGGCGTCAGCGCCTGGCACCTGGCCCGGCGCAAGAACGTCGAGGTGTTCCGCCCGTCGCTCAAGCTCGCGCTGGGCGTCACCCTCGTCGCCTCGATCGGCGTCGCCATCAGCGGCGACCTGCTCGGCAAGACGATGACCGAGCGGCAGCCGATGAAGATGGCCGCGGCCGAGGCGATCTACGAGACCGAGCGGCCCGCCGGGCTGTCGCTGTTCGCCGTCGGCACCCCCGACGGCGGCGAGGAGATCTTCGGGATCAAGGTGCCGGCCGTCCTGTCGTTCCTGTCCACCGGCAGCTGGGACGGCGAGGTCCGCGGCATCAACGACCTCCAGGCCGAGGCGGAGGCCGCCCACGGGCCCGGCGACTACCGGCCGTTCGTCCCCGTCGTCTACTGGAACTTCCGGCTCATGGTCGGCGTCGGGTTCCTCACCGCGCTGATCTCGGCGGCCGGGCTCGTGCTGCTGCGGCGCAGGGGCCTGCCGGCCAGCCCGTGGATCTACCGGGTCGGCGTGCTGTCGCTGACGCTCCCGTTCATCGCCAACTCCGCCGGATGGATCTTCACCGAGATGGGGCGGCAGCCCTGGTCGGTCTACGGCGTGCTGAAGACGTCGGCGAGCGTCTCCCCGGGCGTCAGCGCGGGCTCGATGCTGATCTCCGTCGTCGCGCTGACCGCGCTGTACGGCGTCCTGATGGTCATCGAGGCCGGGCTGATGATCAGGTACGCCAAGGCCGGGCCGCCCTCGGAGGACGAGGTCCTGCCGCCGGACTCCGCCGATGACGACGACTCCGAGCGCTCGCTCGCGTTCGCCTACTGAGAGGGCCGCCGGTCATGGAACTCACCACCGTCTGGTTCATCATCATCGCCTTCCTGTGGACGAGCTACTTCTTCCTGGAGGGGTTCGACTTCGGCGTCGGGATGCTCCTGCCCGTCCTCGGCCGCGACGACGTCGAGCGCCGCGTCGTCATCAACACCATCGGGCCCGTCTGGGACGGCAACGAGGTGTGGTTCATCGTCGCGGGCGCCGCCATGTTCGCCGCGTTCCCCGAGTGGTACGCCACCCTGTTCAGCGGCTTCTACCTGCCGCTGCTCGCCATCCTGCTCGCGCTGATCGTCCGCGGTGTCGCGTTCGAGTACCGCGGCAAGTCCGACGACCCCCGGTGGCGCGCCCGCTGGGACAAGGCGATCTTCTGGGGCAGCCTCGTCCCGGCGTTCCTGTGGGGCGTCGCGTTCGCGAACATCGTCCGCGGCGTGCCGCTGGACGCCGACCACGAGTTCGTCGGCACCCTCACCGGCCTGCTCAATCCGTACGCGCTGCTCGGCGGGCTCACCACGATGATCCTGTTCGTCCTGCACGGGGCGGTGTTCCTCGCGCTGAAGACGTCCGGGGACATCCGCGCCCAGGCCCGCCGAGTCGCGGGCGTCGCCGCCGTCGCGGCCGTCGCCGCGGGCGGGAGCTTCCTGCTGATCACGCAGCTCCAGCACGGCAAGCCGGTGACCTGGCTGACCGCCGGAGGCGCCGCCGCCGCGCTGCTGTTCGCCGCCGCCGCCAACGGGCGGGGGCGCGAGGGCTGGGCGTTCATCGGCACCGGGACCGCCATCGTCCTCGCCGTCGCCACGCTGTTCACCGCGCTGTTCCCGGACGTCATGCCGTCCACCCTCGGCGCCGCGAACAGCCTGACCACCGAGAACGCCGCGTCCACCCACTACACGCTGACGATCATGACGTGGGTCGCGGTGGTGTTCACCCCGATCGTCATGATCTACCAGGGCTGGACGTACTGGGTGTTCCGCAAGCGCATCGGCACGTCCCACATCCCCGTGCGCGAGCCCGTGAAATGAAGCCCCTCGATCCCCGGCTGCTGAAGTACGCCCGGACGACGCGGATCTTCCTCCTGTCGTCCGTGGTGCTCGGCACCGCCACCGCCGGGCTGATCATCGCGCAGGCGACGCTGCTCGCCGGGATGCTCACCCGGGCGTTCCTCGGCGGCGCGTCCCTCGCCGACCTGCGCACCCCGATGCTGCTGCTGCTCGCCGTCGTCGCCGGGCGGACGCTCGTCGCGTGGCTGCAGGAGGTCGCGGCGCACCGCTCGTCCGCCGCGGTCAAGTCGCAGCTGCGCGGCCGGCTGCTCGCGCACTCGCTGCTCCTCGGCCCGCGCTGGCTCGCCGGGGAGCGCAGCGGCGAGCTGGCCACCCTCGCCACCCGCGGCATCGACGCGCTCGACGACTACTTCTCCCGCTACCTGCCGCAGCTCGTGCTCGCCGTGATCGTCCCGGTCGCGGTCGGCGCGCGGATCCTGCTCGGCGACTGGCTGTCCGCCGTGACGATCGCGGTGACGCTGCCGCTCATCCCGGTCTTCGCGATCCTGGTCGGGCTGACCACCCAGCGGAAGATGGACCGGCAGTGGCGGACGCTGTCCGTCCTCGCCGCGCACTTCCTGGACGTCGTCGCCGGGCTGCCCACCCTGAAGATCTTCGGCCGGGCGAAGGCGCAGGCCGCGAAGATCCGCGAGGTCACCGACCGGCACCGGCGCGCCACCATGTCGACGCTGCGGATCGCGTTCCTGTCCGCGCTCGTCCTGGAGCTGCTGTCGACGATCTCGGTCGCGCTCGTCGCCGTGTCGATCGGGCTGCGCCTGGTCGAGGGCGGCATGGGCCTGGAGACCGCGCTGCTCGTGCTGATCCTCGCGCCGGAGGCGTACCTCCCGCTGCGGGCGGTCGGCGCGCAGTACCACGCGAGCGTCGAGGGCCTCACCGCCGCCGCGCGGATCTTCGAGGTGATCGAGACGCCGGCGCCCGCGTGCCCGGGACGGGGCACCCGCACCGACGTGCCCGACCTCGCCCGCACCACGCTCCGCCTGGACCGCGTGACGGTCAACTACGACGGGCGCGGCGCCCCCGCGCTGGACGACTTCAGCCTCACCGTCCACCCTGGCGAGACCGTCGCGCTCACCGGGCCGAGCGGGACCGGCAAGTCGACCGTCCTCGCCGTGCTCCTCGGCTTCGTCCGCCCCGACACGGGACGCGTCATGGCCGACTGGGACGACCTCGCCGACCTCGACCCGGACGCCTGGCGCGCGCAGATCGCGTGGGTGCCGCAGCGCCCCCACCTGTTCGCCGGGACCGTCGCCGCCAACATCCGCCTCGGCCGCCCCGGCGCGTCCGACGCCGACGTCCGGGCCGCCGCCGCGGCCGCGAACGCGCTGGAGTTCATCGACGCCCTCCCGCTGGGCCTCGACACGCCGCTCGGCGAGCGGGGGCTCGGCCTGTCCGCCGGGCAGCGGCAGCGCATCGCCCTCGCCCGCGCCTTCCTGCGGGACGCGCCGCTCCTCCTGCTGGACGAGCCCACCTCGAACCTCGACGCGGAAAGCGAGGCGACCGTGATCGACGCCGTCCGCCGCCTGTCGGCCACCCGCACCGTGATCCTCGTCGCCCACCGCCCGGCCCTCGCCGCCGTGGCCGACCGCGCCGTCCCCATCGCCCCGGCGGCGGTGACGGCATGATCCTCCGGCTGCTCCGCTTCGCCCGGCCCGCCTGGGGGCGGCTCGTCATCGCCGTGGTGTTCGGAGTCCTGGCGCTCGGCAGCGGTGTCGGGCTGATGGCGGCCTCGGCGTGGCTCATCTCGCGGGCGGCGCAGCATCCGCCGGTGCTCACGCTGATGGTCGCGATCGTGGCCGTCCGGGCGTTCGGGCTCGGACGCGGCGTGTTCCGCTATGTCGAGCGCCTCGTCGGGCACGACGCGACGTTCCGCATCCTGGCCGACCTGCGGGCACGCGTGTACGAACGGCTGGAACGGCTCGCGCCGGGCGGGCTTCCGTCGTTCCGTGGCGGGGACCTCCTGAGCCGTCTGGTCGCCGATGTCGATGCCGTTCAGGACCTTTTTCTCAGGGTGCTTCTGCCCTGCGTGGTCGCCGCCGTCGTCGGAGGCGCATCCGTCGGCCTCGCCTGGGCACTGCTTCCGTCCGCCGGAGCCGTGCTCCTGTTCGCACTACTGCTCGCAGGTGTCGCCGCTCCTTGGTTGTCGTCCGCCATGGCCCGACGTGCCGAACGCCGGACGACCGACCTGCGCGGTGAGCTGACCTTGCACGTGGTCGACACCCTCCAGGGCGCACCGGAACTCATCGCCTACGGCGCCGCCCCCGCACAACTCGCCGAGGCGACGCGACTCGACCGCGACTTCACCCGCGCCACGGCCCGGTCCGCCACCACCGCCGGCGCCGGAGCGGCCATCTCGGCCCTGGCCGGGGGAATGGCCGTCTGGGGCAGCCTCGCGGTCGGTATCCCGGCCGTCCGCTCGGGTGTGCTCGACGGGGTCCTGCTCGCGGTGATCGTCCTCCTCCCGCTGGCCGCGTTCGAGGTTGTGGCTGGGCTGCCCTTGGCCGCCCAGTACATGGAACGGGTCCGCCGTTCGGCCACCCGGGTCTTCGCCGTCCTGGACAGCCCCGAGCCAGTACACGACCCTGCCGTCCCCACATCACTGCCTGCGGCGCCCTACACCCTCTCGGTGAAGAACCTGCGTGCCCGGTGGACATCCAAGGCCCCCTACGCGCTCGATGGCATCTCCCTCGACCTGACCCCAGGCCGCCGCTGCGCGATCGTCGGACCGAGCGGTTCCGGCAAGACCACGCTCACCGCCGTCCTGCTCCGCTTCCTGGAACCGACAGGCGGCCAGGCGACCCTCAACGGCGTAGACCTCCGCGCCCTGCGCGGCGATGACGTCCGCCAGGTCATCGGCCTCTGCGCCCAGGACGCCCACCTGTTCGACTCGACCATCGGAGAGAACGTCCGCCTGGCCCGTCCTGATGCGACCGAGGACGAGATCCGCGACGCCCTGCACCGCGCTCGCGTCCTCGACTGGGTCGACTCCCTGCCGCAGGGCCTCAACACCCACGTCGGCGAGCACGGCGCACAGGTATCCGGAGGCCAACGCCAACGCATCGCTCTGGCCCGCGCCCTCCTAGCGGACTTCCCGATCCTCCTACTGGACGAGCCAGCCGAACACCTGGACATCGCCACCGCCGACGCCCTAACCGCCGACCTACTAGCCGCCACCGAGGGCCGAACAACACTCCTGGTGACCCACCGCCTAGCCGGCCTGGACGCCGTGGACGCCGTGGACGAAATCATCGTCCTGGACAAGGGCGGCGTCACCGACCGCGGCACCCACGACGAGCTACTGACCCACCCCGGCACCTACCGCACCCTCTGGATCAGAGAACGCACCACCGAACCCGCCCAACCGCTCTAGATCCGGTGACGGTCCGGCCCCGACGGCGCTACAGGCCCTCACGAGTAAGGCGGCCATCCAGCCGGCGGGACGTTGACGGCCGCGCGCTGCTCCCAGGCCCAGGACGGCGGATGAACACCCCGGACGGTCAGTTCCGGGTTGGCCAGGGAGAGGCGGTACACCAGATCACGAAAGCCCTGTGTGGACCAGCGGCCAGGCCGTAGTCCGGTACGGTCGGCAGGTCCGGACAGGTAGCGCACGCGACTCCCGAGCCGGAACGAGCCACCCTCCCAGTGCACGCGGGCCGAGCCCCCTACCAATCGGGCGACCGGAGAGATCGTGACCTCTCTGATCTGCCTGACATCGACCTCCACGTTCTTTCCCAGACCACGAACGGACATGCGAAGATCCGGCGACAGGGTCACCATGCGAGAAACGCGGTCTCCGAAGAGGAACGCGAGCACCAGGCATAGCAGGTACCACAAAGAAACCCAGTGCCAGTTGGGCCCGAAAGGCCCACCCATGGCGGACCCGGGAACGATTACGACAAGCAGCAGAACGTATGCAGAAGTAAATGAGTGAGCCCAGTACTTGTAGTGCCAAGACCCGGCCACCGCGATCCCCTTCGCCGCTGGATGCTCCGCCATGCCACGGCCTGCTTTCTCTGACTACCTGCGGTCAGTCTCGCACTCCAGCGCGACCAAGGCGAGAAAGAAATACGCATACAGCGCAGACCAGCGCGCTACCGTCCGTGACCGAACGCACGCCTCCGCCCGCCGGACCTGCGCCCGGCAACGGCCCGCCCGGATCCTCCGCCACCGCCCGTGAAAGGTCTTGAAAACGCGCTGGTCCGCCCCGGAGGAACCTTCTTACGCTCCGTGGGCCGGACGAATCAGAGGGGCCCCGCCCAATGGCCGAACGACCCGCCGCACCCATCGACCGCCGGAAATTACTGGGCGTCACCGCGGGAGCGGCGGCGCCGGCGAGTGCGGTTCGGCGTGAACTACGTGCCGAGCAAGAACTGGTGGTTCTCCCGGTCGGACTGGGACCGCGCGACCTACGTGCGGGAAGAGCAACTCGACCGCCTCGAAGAACTGCTCGACCTCGCCGACCGCCGCCACCTCGACGTCGAAGTGACCGTCTTCATCGGCGCGTCCTGGCCATGGCAGAACGACGCCTACTGGACCCGCCAGGGCCTCGCCACCTCGGGCACCATGACCGCCGACCACACCCGGGCCGGATGGACCCAGGTCATCCAGCGCTACGGCTCCCTCTCCGTCTACGGTCTGGATGGACGCCGCCGACATCCCGCCTGGACGGAACGATCGATCCGCACCACCGCACTCGTCCTCCCGGACGACCTGACGAGAAGTGACCGCCATGCCCCCCACACGCCGAGCCTTCCTCATCGCCGGCGGCCTCGCCCCCGTGCTCAGCACCAGACCGGCCGCCGCGGCCACCTGGGAAACGGTGATCAACAACTCCTTCGCGAGCTACACCGCCCTGGAGTCGACCTGGAATTACCGCTACCCCTGGGGATCGGACCACAACGGCACCGCCCGGATGTACGGCAGCCCCTCCGACCACAACCACGTGTACATAGCGAGCCCCGGCGTTCTGACCCTGAAGGCGACCCGCATCACCTGGAACGAGGGCAACAGCTCCGCCGACCCGCACCTGCCGATCCGCTACCACTCGGGCGCAATCCACGCCCGGCAGCACCTCCTGGTCAACGACCAATTCCCGGACTGGGAGGTGAAGGGAGAGTTCCAGGCACCCTCAACCCGGGGAACCTGGCCCGCGTTCTGGCTGACCGGCGCCAACAGCTGGCCACCGGAAAGCGACATCCTGGAGTACAAGGGCGACGCACGGAACTGGTTCAACACGTACCGGAACGCCTCCGGCCAATGGTCCAGCACCATCGTCAACGTCTCCAACCCCGGCGCCTGGCACGGCTACCGTGCCTGGATCACCAAGGTGAACAGCACCGACGTCGACATCCACTACTACCTGGACGGCTCCTGGGTAGGCGGCCACCGCGGAGCCGACTTCGTCGGCCAGCCAATGTGGATAATCATCAACCTGCAGATGGAGGGCTCCTCAGGCTCGCCCGGCCCGACGTCCGACACCTACTACCGAGCCCGCAACCTCTACGTGGGCCGCTCCCGAACCTGAACGACTCACCGCCGATAACGCCGCTTCTCAGCCGTCCACGACAAATCCTCACCGCTGTGCCCATGCGACCCCCGGTACCAGGCGCGCATGTCACGACGGTTCTCCCGGGCCTCGCCCATCAACTGCGCCCCGTCCCGCAGCCGATGCCCCCGCCGCCGAAGCCGCCAATCGTAGACGGCCCCGAACCCAAACAGCAGAACAAAGAACCCGACAACTAGCCACAACCACATACACTCACCCTCCCCCCTCACGCGCCGCCTCAAAAGGAAATCCTGCACACACTGTGCGATCATCCCCAGATGGTCGAAGTGACCCTGGACATGGACGCCGACCCAACTCCGCTGCTAATCCTGCAGTCCGAATCATGGGAGATACACGTCTGGGCAACCCTCAAAGACCTATCCCGCCTAAGCGAGATCCGCGAGGCAACCTGGCCCAACCGACGCTCCCTACAAGCGGGCACCTGCGCAGGCACCCCCGTCTTCTGGTCACTGACCGCCGACGACCAGGCAACCCTCCTGATCGGCCAAGACGACGAAACCTGGGACGCCGCCCTACTCATCCCACTGACAACAGTGGACGCCATCGCCGCCCTAACCCGCCAACCCCCGTAACC
>NZ_SMKB01000081.1:0-28458 GCF_004348575.1 Actinomadura sp. 7K534 | reverse complement strand
GGCCGGGGGTTTGTGGTGGGCTGCCGCGACGATCACCCATGCCGCGAAGGGCAACCAGATGCGTTCCACCTCGCCCCTGGTCACGCCTGAGATGTCCAGTGTGAGCAGGCCGACCAGGGCCGCCCCGACCAGCCAGGCCAGGGGGCGGCGGTCGGAGAGTGCCGCGGGGAGGGCGTGGGCGGTCGCCGGTCCGACCAGTAGGGCGAGCACGGCGATGTTGGCGATGACGAAGTAGGCGTAGGAGCGCTGTGCGGATCCTCTGCTGATGACGTAGGTGTCGTGGGTCGCCGCTACCCCGTCCGGCCACCAGAAGCCGCCCAAGGTGAAGGCCAGCGGGACGATCGCCGCGCAGCAGAGCAGCACCACGAGCAGGCGTGGGGTGATCCGGGTGAGGAGGGCTACGGCCAGGGGCAGCGCGAAGAGCGGGAGCAGGCCGTAGCTGAGGTAAGGGAGCGAGCCCAGGAGAAGGCCGCCTGCCGCGGCCGCGAATAGGTTCTCTCGCCTGGCGGCTATGGCGACCAGGGCGGTGGCCCAGGCGCCGACGCCGAGGAAGAAGGCGTCCATGGACGTGGCTGTCCACACTGCGAGCGGCGCCAGGGCCAGGAAGGGCACCGCGCGCCGGGCCGTGGCCTCGTCGGCGACGCAGCGGACCGTGATGGCGATGGCGACGACCGCCGAGGTTCCCACCAGGATGATGAGGGCGGCGGACCAGCCGGTGCCGCGTAGGCCGGTCTCCTCCAGCGCCCACAAGACCAGCATCGGCAGCGGCGGGTGTCCCCGTACGTGGGTGGTGTAGCCGCCCAGCCTCTCGGTGAACGTGCTCAGCCACTCCCCCGGGTCGGCCCGTACGGCGTCGAGTCCGGCCGGGTATTCGGTGGGCGAGTCCAAGGGGCGGTGCAAAGCGTCCAGACCATCGCTCAGCGCGAGCGCGACCGTCCATGCGACGGCCGTGCCCCAGGACACCGGCAGCAGCAGCCGCCAGGACAGCCGCTGGGCAAGGGGCGGCAGGACGCTCACGGAGACGGCGGCCACGCAGGCGGCGGGCAGCATCTGCCAGGTGAGCAGCCGGGGTTTGGCGTGGAGCGGAGGCAGGTCGTCTTCTGTGGCGAGCCCCGCGCGGCGCAGCCACTCCCCTGCGACCAGCGCACCGATGATCAGGAGCGCCCAGAGCGCGACCGCGATCCACCCCGACCGGGCACTCCGCTCAGGTGCTCCACGAGGGGAGACGGGGCGTAGCCGCTTCAGCTCACCGAGGGTCATCGGAACGCTTCCTATGGCGGGCCAACACGGTCCACACGACGGCGACCACGGCGATGGCGGAAAGGACGATGATGAGGTTCCTGCCGTAGGCGAGCGGAAGGATGGACGGGTTGTCGGCCCGCCGCCCGAACCCCAGGACCATGGGCAGCGCGACGAGCGTCACCGCGCCGCCCACCAGGAGCGTGGCCTGCACAAACCTCCGATGGGAAGCGGGCACGCGAGTGGTGAGCGCACCCAGGAGGAGCACGAAGGGGACGAAGATCCCGTCGTGGACGACCACTGCTCCGGCGAACCAGACCGCCCAGCCCCGGGGGTTGGTGGTTCCCGTGAGGACGCCCCACAGCCCGAGCAGGATGAACCCCGCGCCGATCGCATAAGCGGTGATGCGCGTCTTCATACGACGATCACCTGGCGCACCCATTTCGTCTGGTGCACACCCGGGCGGTTGGGCGCGATCAGTCGGCACGGGAACCCGTGGTCCAGGTCGAGGGTTTCCCCGTTCACACTGAGAGCCAGCAGGGTCAGCGGGTCTTGCCAGTGGCGGGGGTTGACCCAGGAGGTCCGGAAGATCCCCCTGACTTCCATGGATATGAGCCGCACGCGGGCGTCCTCGGCGACCCCGGCCATATGGAGGAGGTCACGTAGCCGGATGCCGTGCCAGGTGGCCCCTGCGCTCCAGCCTTCTACGCACGCGATGGGAAGCCTGGCGGAGTGAGACGGGAGTGCCTGCAACTCCTCCAGTGAGAGGGACAGTTCTCGTTGGACCCGTCCAGTGACCTGTAGCCGCCAGGCCGGATCGTTGGCGGCCGCCAGGTTGACCCCGGCCGCGTACGCCGACCTGTTGACCGGCACTCCTTGAGGGCCGACCCCGGGACGCCTGGGGGCCAGCAACGCCACCTTGGCCAGCGGGGAGAACGCCTCACCGACCATGGTGACGGCGACCGTTCCGCTGGCGGCCGCCACGCCCAGCAGGAACCCGCGCCGGTTCAGGCCGTCCTCCGGGTGCTTCATCACGGTGCGATGCACCTTGGGCCACTTGTTCACCACGTGTATGACGAGGGCCCCGACGAGGATGTACGCCGTCCAGTAATGGGCCGAGGTGAAGAAGAACGGGAAGGCGTACCAGTAGGAGATGTTCAACAGCCCCGTGACGACCTGGAACAGTGCCGCCCCCACCAGGACGAATATCAGCGCCCGCTCGACGGCGTGCCCTACGGAACGGACCGGCGGCCACTGGAACAGCCTGGGATAGACCGTCCACATCTTCGCCAGCAGCAAGGGGATGGTGGCCAGCCCGCCGATGACATGAAGGCCCTGCGTGACCCGGTACAGATTCACCGGACGCGACGGCCACATCAGCCAGCCCGGCGGTTGCTGCATGAAGTGGCTGATCAGCCCCGTGACGAACGCGCTGGTGAACGCGACGCCCAGCCATATCCCCAGCCAGGCCGCCACGCGTTCGTCATGCAGGCGGCTCCTGAAGCGCGGCACATACGAAGGAGTCAGCGGCTCAGCGCGACGAACCACCGGCCCGCCTCCTCCCAGATCTCCTTCACGGCGGCCCCGCTCTCCCAGGCGATCCCGGCGATGTCGTCCGCGGACACCCACGCCCACGGGAACCACTCCCCGACCGCCTGGCCGGCGCGGAGCCGGACGGGGCCGGTGTACGCCGCCGTCCCGGGCGCCCGCACCTCGGCGAGGACCCGCCCGCCGGGAGCGAGCAGGGCGAACGCCCGGGCCAGCAGGGCGGAGGGGGCACCACCGATGCCGATGTTGCCGTCGACCAGCAGCAGCGTCGTCCAGATCCCGGCGCCCGGCACCCGCCCGAACACGTCCCGGCACAGCGCCGGGCCGCCGGCCGCCACCGTCAGCTCCACCGCGTACGGCGCGGTATCGATGCCGAGGGCGAGCATCCCGCGCTCGGTCAGCGCGACGGTGAGCCGCCCGGGCCCGGATCCGACGTCCAGCGTTGGGCCGTCGCACCGATCGAGCACGCCCTCGTCGCCGGGACGCAGCGCCATCCACTCCTGGACGGGCAGCGCGCTGCGGCGGCCCGTGCCGTCCTCGACCTCGACTCCGGCGCGCCCCGCGAGGGCCCGCTCGTACAGCTCGCCGATCACGTCGTCCCCGCCTGTACCGGCTCCCGCACGGCGGTCCCGGCGGTCCCGGCGGCCCGGACGGCGGCGGCGAAGCGGCCGTGCGGCGCCAGTCCGGCGACCTCGGCGGCGTCGCCGGCGGTGTCCACGTCGGTCAGCTCCGGGAGCAGCGCGACGTCCAGTCCGGCCGCGCGCAGCCGGGCGAGCTGGATCCGGCCGGTGTCGGGGCGCGACATCGGCACGCCGCGCAGCAGCCGCGCGTCGGGGCGGGCCAGGCCGAGCAGCCAGAATCCGCCGTCGGCCGCGGGGCCGAACACCGCGTCCCTGGTCCGCAGCGCCGCCCCCGCCCGGGCCAGCAGGCCGGGGCCGGCCTGGGGAGTGTCCATGCCGATCAGGACGAGCGGGCGCCCGGCGTAGCCGTCGTCGAAGGCGTGCGCGAGTCGCTCGTCCAGGCCGTCCCCGCGCTGCGGGACCACGCGCAGGCCGGGCGGCAGCCACGGACCGGGACGGCCGCTCAGGACGAGGGTGCGGGCCCCGGCCGGAGTGCGGGCGACGGCGCCGAGCGTGTCGGCCAGGGACGCCTCCGCCAGCCCGGCCGCCTGCTCGGGTGTGTACGGCGGCGTCAACCGGGTCTTCACCCGCCCGGCGACGGGCTCCTTGGCGATCACGAGCAGATCGGCGGTCACGGCGCCGCCCCTGACACCTCGGCCAGCACGCGGCGCATGTCGCGCACCGCCCGTACCGTCCCGCCGACCGTTCCGGTGACCTTCGACCGGCCGGTACGGGGACGGTACGGGACGTCGACCTCGCCGATCCGCCAGCCCGCGGCGGCCGCCCTCAGCACCATCTCCAGGGGGTAGCCGAAACGGCGGTCGGCCAGCTCCAGCGCCAGCAGGTCGGCCCGGCGGGCGGCGCGCATCGGCCCGAGGTCGTGGAGGGCGGTGCCCGCGCGCCGGTTGAGCGACCGGGCCAGGACGGTGTTGCCGAGCCGGGCGTGCAGGGGCCACGCTCCGCGCCCTACCGGACGGCGCCGTCCGAGCACCAGCGCAGGTCCGGCATGGTGGAGATCCGCAAGCAGGCGGGGCAGGTCGCCCGGGTCGAGCGAGGCGTCGGCGTCCATCACGCACACCAGGTCCGCGGTGGCCGCAACCAGGCCGGTGTGGCACGCGGCCCCGAAACCCCGTTGGGGCGCTTCCACGACATGGGCGCCATGACGGCGGGCTATGGCGGCCGAGTCATCGGTGGATGCGTTGTCCACCACTATGGGACGGAACCCCTCCGGCATGCGCGACAGCACCCATGGCAGGGCCTCGGCCTCATTGAGGCAGGGCAGGACGACATCGATGTCGCGGGTCACCGGCCCGTCCCCACCGTTGCCTTGGCGAACTCGGCGATCCCCCCGGCGAATGGCACCTCCGCCTCATAGCCGAGTTCCTGCCGGGCGCGCTCGGGACTCGCCACGATGTGCCGCACATCGCCCAGGCGGTAACCACCGGTCACCTGCGGAGCCGGGCCGCCGTGGACATCGGCCAACGCCTCCGCCATGTCGGCTATGGAGCGCGGGTTGCCAGTGGCGATGTTGTAGGCCCGCAGCGGTGCGTCCTGCGCCACCTCCAACCGCTCCAGCGCGAGGGCGTTGGCGCGCGCCACATCGCGAACGTGGACGAAGTCCCGCCGCTGACGCCCGTCCTCGTACACCAGCGGCGCCTCGCCCCGTTCCAGCCGGGACCGGAACAGCGCGGCCACCCCGGCGTAGGGCGTGTCCAGCGGCATCCTCGGCCCGTAAACGTTGTGGTAGCGCAACGCCGCCACGCGGCCGCCCGTCATGCGCGCCCAGGACGCGGCCAGGTGCTCCTGTGCGACCTTGGTGTCCGCATAGACGTTCCGTGGGTCGAGGGCCGTGTCCTCCCCGACGACACCGGGTTCCAGGGGGCTTCCGCACTCTGGACACGGCGGCTCGAACCGTCCTGCCCGCAGGTCGTCCTCCGTGCGCGGACCCGGCCGGACGTCCCCATGACTCCGGCAGGTGTAGGCACCCTCCCCGTAGACGACCATCGAGGACGCCAGCACCAGCCGGTGCACCCCGGCCCGCGCCATCTCGGCCAGGAGCACCGCCGTCCCGGCCACGTTCACCGACGTGTACGCCGGGAGGTCGAACACGTCCACACCGAGACCGACCATCGCGGCCTGATGGCAGACGGCGTCGACGCCCCGCACGCAGCGCGCCACCGCGTCGCGGTCGCGCACATCCCCGACCTCCCCGCCCGGGAGCAGATCGAGCCCGCGCACCTCATGCCCGCGGGCCCTCAGCGCCTCGGCGACGTGTGAGCCGATGAACCCGGCCGAACCTGTCAGCAGCACTCGCATGCGACGACCGTAGGTCGCCGGGCGTGCCCGCTCACTTGCGAAGCGCGACCTGTACGAATCTCGTAAGATTTACCGCCCCGCACATGGCGGAACCCTAAAGGCCCCACCGCCGACCCAACCGGCCACTCCCGCCTCCCCTCTGGTCGATCGCCGACTGCACGAACTGATTCGATGTGAACCTGCTCAACTGGGCTACACCAATCGGAACTGATCCGAGCTCCAGACGTTCGTCCGATGGGGCCGGAGCAATCCGGGAGGCGGTCATGCTCCGGTTGTCAGGTCGCGGCGGGCGAAGGTCCGGACGGCGAGGGCGGTGAGCGCGGCGGCCAGGAGTGTCAGGATGCCCACCGCGGTGACGGTGAGCTCCTCGCCCGGGTAGTCGCCGACGTGCGCGAACGGGGAGATGCGGACGGCGCCGTCGGGGAGGTCGAGGACGGGGGCGAAGAGCCCGGCGACGACGCCGTAGCCGAGGGCGGCCCACACGATCGGCACGAGGCGCGGCAACGCCCCGTACAGCAGGCCGGCGGCGGCGAGGAGCAGCCACACGGCCGGGGTGTGGGCGACGTGGCCGAGCGTGGTCTTCCACAGCAGCGCGGCGTCGCCGGTGCCGATGGCCGCGGCGGCTCCGGTGCCCAGGCCCGCGACGAGCAGGAGCCACGGGACGGCGATCGCGGTGACGGCGAGGTTGCCGCCGAGCCAGCCGGTGCGGCTGACGGAGGTGGCCAGCACGGGTTCGGTGCGCCCGGCGGTCTCCTCGGCGCGGACCGACTGCACGGCCAGGAGGGCGAACACGGTGACCGTGAACGCCATCGTCAGGCCCATGACGCCGAGGTAACCCGTGATCAGGTTCTCGCCCCCGCCCATGACGGCGACCAGATCCTCCGGGGCGTCCTCCAGCCCGTCGGCCAGGGGCTGGGTGAACGCGCCGTAGGCCAGGCCGGCGACCAGCAGCGCGCCGCTCCAGCCGATGATGCCGGCGCGCTGGAGGCGGAAGGCCAGGGTGGGCGCGTCGCGGAGCCACGCGGCGGCGCGGGGCGGGCCGGGGCGCGGTGGGACGAGTCCCGCGTCGAGGTCGCGGCGGCCGGCCAGGCGGTATCCGGCGGCGGCGGTCGCGGCGGCGCAGGCCAGCGAGAGGGCGAGCGGCCACCACCGGTCGAGCGCGTAGGGTCCGGTCTGCTGCGACCAGCCGAGCGGGGACAGCCACGACAGCCAGGACGCCCAGCCGTCCTGGGCGGCGGCCATGTCGCCGAGGCCGCGCAGGACGAACGCGGCCCCGAGGATCGCGCCGGTGAGCCCGGACGCGGCGCGCGGGTAGGCGAAGACCTGCACGGCGATCGAGGCGATGCCGCCGAACACCAGCCCGACGGCCCCGGCGGACGCGCCGAACAGGACCGACCCGGCGGGTGCGTGCCCGGCGGCGAGCAGGACCGCGGTGACCAGGGCGGCGACCGTCGCGCTCATCAGCGCGGTGAGCAGCAGCGCGGCGGTGAGCTGGGCGGAGCGTCCGACGACGTTCGCGCGGACCAGTTCGGACCGTCCCGAGCGTTCCTCGGCGCGGGTGTGCCGGGTGACGGTCAGCAGCGCCATCAGCGCCGCGCCGAGCATGATGTACAGGCCGTACTGCCCCGACAGGAACCGTTCGACGGTGATGGCGTCGTAGCCGTAGCCGGGGCCGCCGAAGAGCGCCCCGGCGGGGCTGGTGGAGAACCCGCTGACCGCCTCCAGCTCCTCGGTCGTGGTGTAGACCGCTCCCAGCGCGGCACTGAAGTAGCCCATGAACAGGGCGATGCCGAGCGTCCAGGCGGGGAATCGGATGCGGTCGCGGCGCAGCATGAACCGCAGCAGCGTGCCCGTCCCCGTGAGCGGACCGGCGGACGCGGCAGGGGTGGCGGCGGGAAGGGTCGTCGCGGTCATGACGCGCTCCCGGCGGCCGCGCCGTCGCCGGTGCGGGCGAGGTCGTCACCGTAGTAGCGCAGCAGCAGCTGCTCCAGGGTCGGCGGGTGCGCGGTGAGCGCGTGCACGTCCAGCTCACCGAGGCGGCGGACGACGGCCGCCAGATGGTCGCCGTCGACGTCGAAGCGGACCCGCCCGTTCTCGGCGCGCAGCTCGTGCACGCCCGGCAGGCCGGCGATGTCGCGGGCGTCCCCGCCGGTGGTCACGGTGACGGTGGTGCGGGTCAGGTGCCGCAGCTCGGTCAGCGTGCCGGTCTCCACGATCCGGCCGCCCCGGACGATCGAGACGCGGTCGGCGAGGGCCTCGACCTGGGCGAGGATGTGGCTGGACAGCAGGACCGTCCGCCCGGCGTCGCGGGCCTCGCGGATGCACTCCTGGAAGACGGCCTCCATGAGCGGGTCGAGGCCGGCGGTCGGCTCGTCGAGCAGCAGCAGGTCGACGTCGCAGGCCAGCGCGGACACCAGCGCCACCTTCTGCCGGTTGCCCTTGGAGTAGGTGCGGCCCTTCTTGGTGGGGTCCAGGTCGAACCGCTCGCACAGCTCGTCCCGGCGGGACGCGTCGGCGCCGCCGCGCAGCCGGGCGAACAGGTCGATCGCCTCGCCGCCGGTCAGGTTCGGCCACAGCTCCACATCGCCCGGGACGTAGGCCATGCGGCGGTGCAGGCCGACCGCGTCGTCCCAGGGGTCGCCGCCGAGGAGGCGGACCCGTCCCGCGTCGGCGCGGAGCACGCCGAGCAGGATCCGGATGGTGGTCGACTTCCCGGCGCCGTTCGGCCCGAGGAATCCGTGCACGTGGCCTGGCTGGACGGACAGGTCGAGCCCGTCCAGCGCCTTCACTTTCCCGAAGGACTTGTGCAGGTCGTGGATCTCGATGGCAGGGGTCATTCTTCAGCCCTCGCTGAAAAGCATGGAGAAAGGCGTGGCCGAGCGCGCTCGGCCGGGTGGTGAAATGGTGTGGTGCGTTCAGTCCTCGGCGCCGTCGCGGGGCGGGTCCGGGACGTACAGGAGGTACTCCTCCAGGAGCGTCCGGTCGGTGTACAGCCCCTCGGTGAAGACTTCGAGCATCGGGACCGTCATCTCCTCCATGTAGGCGCGCAGGGCCTTGCCGAAGGACGCCGGGTCGGCGTGCTCCGGGTGCATCGTGAGCCACATCAGGATCGAGCCCATCCCCTGGTATGCCATCACCCTCGCACGGGCGACCGGGTCGCGGCTCGGCCGGATCACCCCGGCCGCCACCCCCGCCTCCAGGTACCGCGCCGCGTCGTCGACCATGTGCTCGAACAGTTCGGCCGCCAGGTCACCGCCCTCGCGCATCGAGCGCACGACGTACCGGACGACGGGGGCGAAACGCTCGATCTCGGCCAGCTGCGCCAGGAGCCCGGCGGCGGTGCCGTCGGTGGCCGCCGCGCGCTTCTCGGCGACGATCACCTCGCGCACCCGCTCGTCGCACGCGCGCCGCAGCCCCTGCTTCGACCCGAAGTAGTGCACGACCAGGCCCGGCGACACGGCGGCGTCGGCGGCGATGGCCCGCACCCCGGCGGTGAACCCCTCCCGCCCGAACCGCTCGATCGCGGCGTCCCGGATACGGGCCGCCGTCCCCGGGTCGCCGTCACCCGCCGAAGACGTGCTCCTTGCGCTCACGCACACCACATTAAACACTCGTTCAATGGGCGGCAAGAGGGTGACGGAAAACGGTCTTAGATGACCATTGAAAGGAGTCGTGCTCACTAAGAGTCTCTGGGGCCGAGCCGCACCCAGGCGTCCGGGCGCTCCAGGCAGTCTGTCGAATCGGGCTTCAGGCCTGAGTACACCAGGCAGTTGACGAGCGCGTCGCCGCACGAGGCGAAGCTCGCCAACACCTCGCGGGCGGTGGAGTCGGGATCAGGGTCGTAGCCGGGGTGCAGGTCCCATTTGACCTGTCGACCGTCCTCGGCGATGCGCCCCTGATCGCCGCTCTTGGGGTTGGCGTACATGCCGTAGGCGAACGTCCCTGCCGTCACCGCTTCCAGGACGTGAACGGCCCGGTACCCCCACGGTTGTGCGATCACGCAGCCGCCGGGAACGTCGGTGACGCCGACGATGTCCCTCTCGCCGCAGATCTCTTCCTCGTACCACGGCGTGTGGTCGTCGACGACGATGACCTCACCGACGGTCAGTCGTTGCAGCGTCTCGACGGCCGTCAGCCCCGCTACGCAGGCCACCGAGAACCCGTCGTAGGAAATGCCGGAGAACACCTCGGCCAGTTCAGGCCCGGCGTCGGCCATCGCCCGTTCATGGCCGGTGAGGGTCTGGCCTTCGGGGATCTCGAAAAGGTCACCGAGTGAGCCTGCCAGGCTGAGCCGGCCCGGCGACCAGCCGTCCATCATCGGTCGCCACGGATCGGCACCCAGTTCGGCCAGCACCGAACCAGTCCGCCTGGCCTTCGACCATGATTCATCCCCTTCTTGCAGCTCAGGACCTGTCGTCTTCGCGAGCACATGGACTCCCCCGCGCCACTCGCCCGAGCTTGTCACCAGGCGCCGACAACCCGGTCGGTTGCCGTCGGGGCTGTTAATGCGAAGAAGTTCGCGTTACTCTGTGCGTGACGCACGAGAGGGGTGCCACATGGATGCGGAGCCGCGCGCGGCGGGGGCCGCGCGGCCCGGCGGCCGGACGGCGCGCACTCGTGCGGCGGTGCTGGACGCGGCCTGGGCCGAACTGGAGGCCGGCGGGTACGCCGGACTCACCCTGGAGAAGGTGGCCGAGCGTTCGGGCGTGCATCTGGCCACGCTGTACCGGCGGTGGCGGACGGTCGAGGGAGTCGTCCTCGACCTGCTGGGCGAACTGGGCAAGAACGAGGTCCCGATACCGGACACCGGCTCGTTGCTGGACGACCTCCGTGCACTCGCGCTGGAGATCGCCGCCCTGTACCGGCAGCCCAGGGCTCGGGCGCTCGTCGAGGGCGTCGTGGCCGCCGCCGTCCGGTCCCCCGAGGCGTCCACCGTCTGGGCAACGGTGATCGCCGAGCGCAACCGCCTCGCGTCCCGGATCGTCGAGCGGGCCGTAGAGCGCGGGGAGCTACCGCCCGGCACGGACGGCATCGCGGTGATCAGCGCCGTCGGCGCCCCCATCTACTACCGCCTGCTCGTCGCCCGCGGCCCGGTGGACGACGAGGTCGCCGAGACCGCCGCAGCGGCCGCGCACGCCGCTGCCCTCAGCGGCATCTTCACCCCCGGCCCTCCATAGGCCGCGGCGTACATCCGCCGCACCAGCGAAAGGACCCGCAATGCGCCAGGACATCGAGTTCGTCTCGGCCGGGACGACCCTCCGCGGATGGCTCCATACCCCCGACGGCACCGCCGGCCCGCACCCTGCCGTGGTCGTCACCCACGGACTCGGGGCGGTCAAGGAGCAGTACACCGACGACATCGCCGAAGCGCTCGCCGCGGCCGGGCTGGCGGTCGTCCTCTACGACCATGCCTCGTTCGGCGCGAGCGACGGCGAGCCGCGCCAGGAGGTCGACCCCTGGACGCAGATCCAGGGATACCGGGACGCCATCACCTTCCTGTGCACGCGTCCCGAGGTGGACGCCGAGCGCATCGGTGTGTTCGGGTCGAGCTTCTCAGGCGGGCACGTGCTCGTCGTCGGCGCAATCGACCGGCGGGTCAAGGCCGTCTACTCACAGGTGCCGGTCATCAGCGGCGGGACGACCCTGTCGCGGTTCATCCCGAGCGAGGCGCTCGCCGAGGTGCGCAAGAGCTTCGACGCCGACCGGCTCGCCCGGTTCAACGGCGGCGCGCCGGCGATGATCCCCCTCATCACCGCGACCCCCGGGGAGCCCGCCGCGATGGCCGACCGGGAAACCTACGAGTGGTACCAGACGATCGAGGCGGAGCGCCTGGCGACGTGGCGCAACGAGGTCACGCTCCGGTCGGTGGAGGCGATCGCCGGCTACGAGCCGGGCGACTACATCGCCCGCATCTCCCCTACACCGCTCATGCTCGTCGTCGCCCAGCACGACATCCTGACCCACAGCGACCTGGCCTTCGCCGCCTACGAACGGGCCCTGCACCCGAAGCAGCTCGTCACCCTGCCCGGCGGGCACTTCGTCGTCTACAACCAGGAGTTCAAGAACACGCTCGCCACCATGACCGAGTTCTTCCTCCAGCATCTCGCTCCTCGGACAGCCGTCTGATACTCCAGCGGCACTGGCGTCGAACGGGACTGGTCACGCCGGCCTTCGTGTCCATGGGGTTGAAGAGGAACCTGTGAAGCTGACGGTCTCCATCGAGGTCGTCCGCGAGTGAGCGGTGAGCCCTCGGCCTGAGGCGGGCCGAGGGCTCACCGGTACGGTGCGGGCGGCACGCGCGCGAGCGGTTACCGGGTTCCGTCGATCAGGCGGATGGCCAGGTCGGGGCTGAACTGTCCGGCGGGGATCCCGGCACCGATCCCGCAGTCGCCGTCGGAGTCGCCGGGGACCTTGACCCACAGTTCCAGTTCGGCGTCGGCTCCCTGGCGGGGCGGGGTGCCGAGCCTGCGTCCGGCCGGGTTGCACCATTCGCCGTTGGAGCCGTTGCCGTTGCGGCTGGTGTCGACCACGAAGGTCTTGCCGCCGGGGAGCCCGGCGTTGACGGCCCTGGCGTAGGTGACCGACTGCTCGGTGGTGTAGTAGTTCGACACGTTGACCGAGAAGCCGCGTGCGTCCGCGATCCCGGCCGCCTGCAGACGCTGGGCCATGGTGCCGGCGGGAATCCAGTTGGCGTTGGCGGCGTCCAGGTACACCCAGGCGTTCGGCGCCTTCTGCTTGAGCTGCTGCACGCCGTATCTCAGCAGGTCGAGCCGGATCTGCCGCTCGGTGTCGTTCGGCAGGCAGTCGAGCTGGGCGACCGCGTCGGGCTCCACCACGACGACCGCCTGGCGGCTGCCGATGGCCGCGGCGAACTGCCCGATCCAGTTGCGGTAGGCGTCCGGGCTGCCCGCGCCGCCGCCGGAGTGGCTGCCGCAGTCCCGGCCCGGGACGTTGTAGGCCACCAGCATCGGTGTGGCGCCGCTCTGCGCGGCGGCACCGACGTAGCGGGACACCGCCGCGGTGATGTCGCTGTCCCAGTTGCCGAACCAGCGTGCGATCGGCCGGTCGGCGATGGCCGCCTTGATACGGGCGGCGCGCCAATCGCCGGGGTTGGCGGCGACCCAGGCCGCCGGGTTGGAGTACGGGTCGACGTACAGGTTGGCCGCGGTGATCGCCTTGGCGGCGGGTGCGGCGTAGGAGACGGCACCGACCTTGGCGGTCTGCGGTTGCTGTCCGGTGAAGTGGGCGCCGGTCAGCGCGGCCGCCGACGCGGTGAACGCGGCGACTGTGGTGATGGTCCATCTACGGAGAGCGGGTAGCACGGGGAGCCCTTCGTCGTCCGGTGTCATGGCGGGGGTCGGCGTCCGCGGGCTCTTCGGTCATATGTCGGCGGAGCCCAGGGAAGCGGACGTCTTGAATGCACTTTCTCTGGCCGTTCCCGCGAAACTACCGACGCGCAGAAAATCGAGTCAAGAGCTCTTTCACGCTTTCCATTTCCGTTCAACTTCCGAGCATCTCGCCGCCATTGTTAGCCGCCGTCAAGGAACCGGCCCAACGGGCTGAACTCGTCGCATGGAGACCTGGTGCCCGGCGGTACGCATGCCTGGCTTCCGCGTTCAGAATGCGAATCGGCGCACCTGCTCCGGGTGGAGGACGATACGGACGAGCTCGTCGGCGACCATCGCGGCCAGGTCGTCCGCCCGCTCGTCGAGATCCCAGTGGCGGGCGGCGAGCCGCTCGGCGAGGTCCCGTGCACCCTCGGCTTCCACGGCGGTCTGGCCGGTGACCGACACCCGGCGCTCGCGCTCACCGGGCGGAGCGGCGACGACGACCGAAGCACGCGGGTCGCGGCGCAGCCGTCGCAGTTTCACCGAGTCCGACGGCGTGGAGAGCTGGATGGTCCCGTCCGCGGTGGCCTCGAACCAGACCGGCCGGGGCCGTGCGGGCTGCGGTGACCCGGCCACCGGGCTTCGTCGTCTCGGAACCCGCCGGAGGTGATCAGCGGTGTTCGGGATTGGCGTTGTCGGGGTGGCAACCGGCGTCCCAGGCCGTGCGCTGGTTGCCGTAGGCCGGGATCCCACCGGCGCGCCGGATCAACGACGCGAGGTGGAGCAGGTTGTAGGTCATGAACGTGATGTTGCGGTTGGTGAAGTCGTTGTCCGGGCCGCCGGAGCCCTCGTCGAGATAGGAGGGGCCGGGACCGACCTCACCGATCCAGCCCGCGTCGGCCTGGGGCGGGACGGTGAACCCGATGTGCTGCAGGCTGTAGAGGATGCTCATCGCGCAGTGCTTGAGGCCGTCCTCGTTACCGGTGACCAGGCAGCCACCGACCCGGCCGTAGTAGGCGTACTGGCCGCGCTCGTTGAGTACGCCGGAGTAGCCGTAGAGCCGCTCGATCACCCGGCGGGTCACCGAGCTGTTGTCGCCCAGCCAGATCGGTCCTGCGATGACCAGGATGTCGGCTGCCAGGACCCGGGGCAGCAGTGCGGGCCACTCGTCGGTCTCCCACCCGTGCTCGGTCATGTCCGGGCGGACGCCGGTGGCGATGTCGTGATCGACGGCGCGGATCCGATCCACACCGACTCCGTTCGCCTCCATGATGGCGGCGCTGCGGTCGATCACACCTTGGGTGTGGCTGCGGTCGGGGGAACGTTTGAGGGTGCAGTTGACGTACATCGCGCGCAGCCCGGTGAAGTCCGGTCGTTCGTCGGTCACGGATGCGGTCATGGCGTCCTTCCGGTACTCGGTCGTGGTGTCACCGGCCGCGAGCATCTGCGGCCCATCGCACGACCGCTGCCGGGGTCCTCGTAGGGCGGCGCAGGCCCCCTGGCTAGGCTCCCGTCACGGAAGCCGGTGCAGCTCAGCCAACGCCTGTCTTGCCCTCTGCCCGCGCGGCGAGGGCGGTATTCATTGCCGCGAAGCCCGCCTCGGTCGATCGCAGTAGGCCCCGCAGCAGCGGGACGAGCACTCCGGAGAACCGCTCAGATTGGATGAACCGGGTCGATCCGGGGGTGAGGGCTTCGAGTTCGAAGGAGTGCGCGCCGTCGAAGATGCCCGGGATGAACAGGCGGCCGAGCCAGGCGAGCCGCCGCTCGGGCTCGACGGCGGTGACGGTGGGAGTGAAGCGCTGCCGCTTCGCGCCGGGAGGAGCGATCGTCACGGCCAGCCGCGATCCGGGAACCAGGCTGCCGTCGAGCTCGATCATGAAGGGGTTCCATTCCGGGTACGCGGCGGTATCGGTGAGGACCGCCCACACGCGACTCACCGGCGCGTTGATCTCGACTATGTGGCTGACGGTGGGCATGGTCGTCCTTTCGCGATCGGCCCGAGGGTGACTCAATGACCAGATCGGTTGCGCGGTAAGTCCGTCCGGATGTCGTCTGTTGCGTTCCTGACGGCGACAAGTCCGCGGGCCAGGCGTCTATTTCGGGTCGTCGGGTTGATTTCGTGCCGCAGCGGCCACTTCGCCTCGGTGGAACCCCTTATGCCCTCATTACCGCGGCACCGTGGCGCGAAGCAGCGCTCGATTTCCGTGGCGGGCGCGAGCGAAGTGCACTTTCCCGCCGGCAGGGCAGTTGAGTCTTGCGCCGGTCTGATCCGGGGAGCTGCAGCTCCTTCATCCGAGGGCGGGAGGTGGTGGCGTACCTTCCTTTGGCAGGTGGCCAGGCCGTTCGTGCCGCGAACCTCGGCCTCCTGACGGCGTGCCCGGCGTCTAAAAAGTACGGCCCGTCTCGTCTCGCGTCAAGACGAGCCGTCTCGTTTGCCTGCGGACGGCAGCTCCGGCGACCGCTACCGCACGCCCTCGAACGTGATCCTCAGGAAGGCGTCGATGTGTTCGGGCGTGATCGGCATCCCATGGAGGAGCCGGTATTCGATCACCCCGTACAGCAGATCCCTTAGGGCGTGCACGTCGGCATCGGCGCGCACCTCGCCGCGCTCCTGGGCCACGGTGATCCGTCGGCTGAACTCACTGACGTTCGGTTCGATGATCTGTTCGAAGAGGGCGCGCAAGAGGTCGGGGTCGGACTGGCCGGCGGCGATCAGACCTTGGTACGTCGCTCCGAAGCCGGTGGTCGCGATCAGCTCGACGATCCCCGTCAGCTGGGCCCGCAGGTCGGCGACGATCTCCCCGGTGTCAGGGAAGGCGACCACGGGATCGAGGCTGTGGGTCGCGGCCTCGAGCACGACCGCGCCCTTCGAGGGCCACCACCTGTAGATGGTCTGCTTGCCGACGCCCGCCCGCCTGGCAATCGCCTCGATCGAGACGTTGTCGTACCCGAGCTCGCCGATCAGGGCGATGGACGCGTCGAGGATCGCAAGCCGAGATCGCTCGCTGCGCCGGCCGGGATCTGGTGCGTTCGTAGCCATGACTCGATCATAACCACAAACGAGACGAGGCGGTCCGTATCGCGGCCGTCATTCGGCCGCTCCGGCAGAAGCGAGCTTCATCGGCGGCCGGAGCAGCTCGATGTGGCTCGGCACGTGGCCGTAACACGGCCCGGACCGTGACCTGGCTGCGTTCGCAGCTGATCTGCTCCTCCGAGGCGATGTTCTCCTCATCGGTCAAGGAGAGCTGCTCGCACGACTTCCGCATGCATTGCCGTCGCAGGACAGGCCGTTGGCCACCGGCCTGTCCACTCCGGTGCCCGGCGTCATCCTGATCACCGAGGACGGCCGCGAGAGAACGAACCGGCCCCGAACGCGACCGGCTGATCAGCCTGCCCAGCAGCCCCGAGGGCTACGACACAGACGAGGCGTAGATTGCCGCCGCCCTCCGACTCGTGATCGACGCATCCTCGACACCGTCCCCGGCGACCTTGCCAGCGCTGGTGCTCGGGTTCGGAGACGAACGGCTCGGAGGCTGCAAAGTGCCACGAGCGGCCCACATCGTAGACAAAACCCCCCGTACTGCGGTAGGTAAAGCCGACTACTCAACCGCGAAGTCCCTGTTCACCGCCAGAAACGGCGCACCGACCGTCCCCCGAAACCCCTCTGCCGCCTCTGGCCGGTGGCCAACCGACCGACGCCCGCGACCGCCTGCAACCGCGTGATGCCACCCAAAGCGCAACCAACCATGAAGGAACACCGTGAACGACTCAGCATTGATCGCCGTCGGGCTGCCGATCGCGCTGGCCATCATCATGTTCGGGCTCGGGCTCTCTCTGACGCCCGGCGACTTCCGCCGGGTCGCCCGAAGCCCGAAGGCGGTGACCGTCGCACTCGTCCTGCAGATGCTCGTGCTGCCGCTGGTGGCCTTTGGCCTGGTCAAGGCCTTCGACGTCGATCCGTTGATCGCGGTGGGCGTGATGCTCCTGGCCGCCTCCCCGGGCGGCACGACGGCCAACCTCTACAGCCACCTGTTCCGCGGTGACGTCGCACTGAACGTGACGCTCACCGCGATCAACTCGGTGCTCGCCGCGGTCAGCATCCCGCTGATCACCAACCTGGCGATCGGCTACTTCGACGCCGATGGCACGCTCGGTCTCCAGTTCGGCAAGGTGCTCCAGGTCGTCGCCATCGTCCTCGTGCCGGTCGGCGTCGGCATGCTGGTGCGCCGGCGGTCGGACGCCTTCGCCGCGCGCGCCGACCGGCCGGTGCGGATCTTCTCGATCGTGGTGCTGGTCGCGGTCTCCCTGGGCGCCATCCTCGGCGAGCGGGAGAACATCGTGGACTACGTGCGCGAGGTCGGGCTCGTGGTCACGCTGTTCTGCCTGGCCAGCCTCACTCTCGGCTACACCGGAGCGCGGCTGTTCCGGCTCCGGCGAGAGCAGGCGATCGCCACCTCCATGGAGGTCGGCATCCACAACACGACCGTGGCACTGACCATCGCCCTCAGCGTTCTCGACAGCACGGCGGTCGCCATCCCCGCCGCGGTCTACAGCATCGTCATGTACGTACTCGCCACCGCCTTCGGCTTCGCCATCACCCGCACCAGCATGACGAGCCGGCAGGAGGCCGAGTCTCACATTTGAAGATGAGCGCCGAGGGGCAAGGGATCGTGGTGCAGTCCCGCCGTCTTGGCACAGAAATACCAGTTCAGAGGCCGGTTCCTCCGCTTGGAGGACCGGTCTTCTGATCGTTTGTCGGCCCTTCGTTAGCGGACCCGGCCGCCCACTGCGGCACTCCTGTCCTGAAGGTAGGAACGGAGATGAACCGTCCGACCCGGCTGGTACAGCTTCAGCATGCGCGCTGAAGAATTCCTCGAACTGGTGCTCAGCCTGCCGGAGGTCACGGAGCGCGAAGCGTTCTCGGACCTGACCGGCTTCCGGGTCCGCGACAAGGGGTTCTGTTACCTCAACGAGGACGACCATGTCGTCCTACTCAAGGCCACCCGGGAGGAACAGGCCGCCCTCATCGCCGAGGATCCGGCCACCTACTCCCCGTCCTGGGCCAGCGGACGCTTCGCTTGGGTAGCAGTCAAGTTGGCCACCGTCGCCCCAGAGGAACTGGCCGAACTGGTCACCGAAGCCTGGCGGCTCTCCGCTCCCAAACGCCTCGCCAAGGCACTCTCCACCTGACCCGCCTACCCAATCACGGACGGTGACCTCTGCGGCCGATGCTCTTGACCAGACGCAATGACACACGATGCGGTCAGCGCGGTGGGGTCGGGGGGAGGCGGCGCCATGCCCCGTCTGCGTGGCCCTTTACGCGACGTGCGCCGTTGCCGGTTCGCTGGGCGCGAATGTCGGATCGGCAGGGCAAAGTGCAGCCCTTCCCAGTCGTCGGCGGCATTGGGCCCGCGTCTGCGTCTGGTCGTTTCCAGACGCAGACGCGGGAGCATGAGGTTGTCGTGAAGCCGCCTCGCGCGGCGGAGTTCGCCACAGCGAGGCGGCCAACGGCTCTCTGCTAATTGCAGACCCTGACGTAGTACACGGGATTCCAGTTCACGGGGTCGCGCATCCCGGCCCTGTACCAGCCGATCTCCACCCCACGCGAATCGAGGAATACGACGGTCTTATTCATGTGATTATGCGAGTCGTAGAGTCCGACGAAGTTCCGCAGTGCGACGGTGCCACATATGCTGAAGGTGAATACCCGATACCTGTCGGACATCTGCTGGATGGTGCAGAACGCATAGCCGCAGCGCGAGGCGCCGTGAACCCAGGTTCGCGCGAGCGCGCCGGCGGTCGCCTTGCCGTGGTTGCTGAAGGTGTAGTCGTGGTACCCGACGATGGGCGGGTCGGTTTCCGGGTCGCCGGCGAGCGCGGTCAGGGCGCCCTTGTCCTGGGCGACCGGCTGTGCCGCCGCTCGGGGTGTTCCGGTTGAAAGCGCCAAGCATAGGACGGTGAGCGCCACCAGCACCCCCGCCAAGGGATACCGCCTACCTGTGATCATTACCCGCAACGAAACCCGCCTCGACTTTGTTCGAACATGACGACCGTGGCACTGCTTTGATCGACCCTCCCAGCTACCGCATTCATTTCGGCTTCAGAAGAGCTTCATGGCAGGCCACGACGAGAGCACCCGTTGTCCTGGCAACCCAGCATCCATCCGTAGGTACACGCCGAGGTCCGCAGTTCCTTGAGGACGCCTGCGCCCTCGGACCGCGTGCCGGCGGACCCAAGCGGCGGTCCTTCTGGGCCGCCCGCAAGTCAAACCAAGTTGCCGGTCGGCGACCGGTCGCGCAAGACGTGCTCTATTGCCGGATCGGGTGCGTGCACACCTGTCGGCGCTCTGCCGAAAGGGTTAGAGTCCCTTTGATGACCTGGTTGACCGAGACTCGGAATTCCTACGACGCCATCGCGGCCGGCTACGCCGATGAGACCCGCGACCTGCTCGACAGGCTGCTCCACGTCCGAGCCGGGGTCGTGCTGTTCGCTGACCTGGTTCGCGCGATCGGCGGCGGGCCGGTCGCCGACGTGGGCTGCGGGCCGGGGCACACCACCGCCCTGCTGCGGGAGCTGGGCGCGGACGCGTTCGGGATCGACCTGTCACCCGCGATGATCGAGATCGCCCGCCGCGAGCATCCCGGCGCGCGGTTCGAGGTCGGTTCGATGACCGACCTGGAACTCGGCGACGCCTCCCTCGCCGGTGTGCTCGCGTGGTGGTCGCTGATCTACATCCCGGACGAGGCGGTGCCGGGCGTCCTCGGGCAGTTCCACCGGGTGCTGCGGCCGGACGGGGTGCTGGCCGTGGGATTCCACGTGGGTGACGCGTCGATTCTCGAGACGACCGGTGAGGGCGACAATGCCTTGCAGGCGTATGTGCACCATCGCCCACCGTCGCGTGTGGCCGACTGGCTCCGCGAGGCGGGCTTCACCGTCGAGGCGGAGCACCTGCTGAATCCAGACGCGCCGAAGCCGGGCGCGATCCTGTTCGCCCGCCGCCCCGCGGCACCGCCTCGATAACCCCGGCAGCGGGTCACCTCACCCTTGTCGACCAGGCCGCCGGGGCGTGGGATGGGCTGCCGGCGGACCGTCGAAACCTGAAGGGCTCCTATCCGCAGCCCGTCACCCGGCACGCTCTGCCCCGCGGACGGCGTGCCCACACCGCCCTCCGGTTCACCTGTCGGCGCGGTGTCCCGGCCGCCGCCGTCTCGCCACAGGTACTTGCGAAAGGGGCGGCAGACCGTTTGTGGACTTGGTCGGCGCGCTCCGGCCCCGGGGACCCAAGATGGCGGCCATGGGGAACGGGAAGGGCAGGTGGTGGCCGTGGCCGGCGGTCCTGGCGGCGGTGGCCGGGGTCCTGGCGTCGGCCGTGTTGACGTTCGCGCCACTGTCTGGCGGCGACGGACGAGGCGCGGCTACGGTTGCTGCAAAGACCTGATCCGATTTCGGTCGATGGCGCAACCCCGCTCCGAACCCGGACGCGCCCGCCTTGATGGACCACCCTTCGACGCGAGAATTCGCCCTGCTGCGATAGTCAGGCCAGTGTGGCTATGAAGCGCCAGTCCAGGACGTCGACCGGTGCCGCGTCCGGGCGGCTCGCCTTGACCCGGGATCGCAGATGGACCAGGCCACCGGAGTCCAGGGGCTCGGTCCGCTCCACCTCGACACTGCTGGTGAGCGTGTCCCCCTCCCGGACGGGGGCGAGGTGGTCACAGCCGTGCCAACCTACGACGGTGACGATGCGGGGCAGCGCCCGCACGGCCTGGTGCAGCGCGATGCCGATCGTGTGGCCGCCGTACACCAGCCGGCCGGCGGCGCTCGCCGACGCGTCGTGGTGCACCTTCGCCACATTGAGCGTCAGCCTGGCCAGCTCGGGTGCCGAGGAGACCACGTCACCCCCGGCCACCGTGAAGACCTGCCCTTCGGCCACGTCCGCGAAATGCGGTCCGTCCACGGCCTCCCGGTAGGCGGACAGATCCCATTTCGCCGTCACAGCGGTCAGGTCGGCACCCGTGGTGTCCGCACCGATGGTCGTCAGATCTTCGGCGTGGCCGGTCTCCCGGCTCCCGTCCCGCAGGGGGAGCATGGCGCACCGCCAGAAGTCCAGGACGGGACGGTCCTCCTGGTCGACCGTGGTGATCCGCAAAGCGGCCAAGCCCGTCGCGGCGCGTCCGGGACGGCGGGAGTTCTGCCGCAATCCGGCGACCTCGGTGACCGTCCGCAGGGTGTCCCCCAGCCGGGGAGCACGCCGGAACACCACTCCCCGGTAGTACAGGTTCGCCACGACCGTGTGGGTGGCGAGGGTCGACTGGCCGATGGCGACGTCCCACACCAGGTTCGGCGCCGCGAGCGGTGCATCTCCCCCGGTCACGCGCCGGCAGAGCGGGTGGTCGACCACGAGCGGCAGCCGGCAGCCGACGATCGCCTGGTGCGCGGCGGCCAGCCCCTCCGTCAGCGTCACGCCAGGGCCGTGCCCGAACCGCTGCCCATGCCGCAGGTCCTCGAAATAGGGACCGTCGACCACAATCTCCAGTCCGGTCACCGCGCACCTCCAGCGGCAATGCGGAGCAGCGATAGCTGGTCGCCCAGCGCTACCCCGTCGCCGTACTTGCACGATGCCGAGAATGGTCCGTCCGTCATCCTGGTCAACCAATCGAAATCGTCCGCATAACCGAGAAGCGAGCGACGGGCGGAAGGCACATCCGCCTGTCGCGCCTAGAACTTAGCCCGTGGGGTCAGCGCGCCGCTCCACCGGGCGGGCTGCGACGGGTCACCGAGGAACCCCGGCATCCAGCAGGTCGTCCTCGCCCGCCTGCGCCTGGCCGCCGGAGCTCGCGCGACCGTACGGCCGGACCCGACCGTCAGCCGGGACTTCTGGACGCTCGCGGATCGTCTCGGCAAGCAGCCGTATGCGGCGTCCATCGCCGCGATCATCCGGTCGCCGGGCACGGCTCCTCCGCTGACGATCGGAATCACCGGTCCATGGGGCGCGGGCAAGACCTCCCTGATGCGGATGATCCGCGAAGACCTCGACCCGGCCGCCGAGAAGGGCACGCGGCCGACTGGCTGAGGCGCGCGTCGGCCGCGGTCCTCTCGGGCGGGCGCCGCGGCGCTGGCGGTGGCCGCCGTCGCCCGCTGGTGGCTCTTCCTGCGCGGAGCAGCCGGCGGAACCTTCGACCGCCTGCTCAAACAACCGGAATCGAACCTCACCGAACCCTCGTCAGCGACCCCGCGCGACCCCGGGTACGCGGCACGGACAGGCTTCCTGCATCTCGTCCCGGCGGACGTGCCGCGGGTCCTCGATCTCGTCGCGACCGAGCAGCGGCCCCTCGCGGTGAAGCGCTATGTGAACCTGTTTCGCTTCCTGACGTTCGTCGCGCACTACGAGCAGTCGGCGCAGGGCGTTCTCGTCCCCTCCGTACGGAAGCCGGCCAAGCTCGCCGTCCTGCACCTGCGCTGGCCACAGCATGTGGGCGCGCTCGCGGAGCCCATGCGGAGGGCGCGACGCTCCTGGCCGGGCTGGAGAAGGCAGTGCGCATGGGGGTCCCGGACGCGATATCGATCGAGGCGCCATTCCTGCCGGAGGAGGACGCCGCGCGCCTGCAAGAGTTCATCGCCCACGGCGAGGAGATCGCCGAAGAGGCGCAGCGCGCTTCCTTTGACCACTTGCGAAGTGTCACGTGGAACGGGGGAACTGGCCCTCATGTCGCTTGGCGCGCGTTCGCGCCGGAGAGCGGATGGCTGGTCCTGGATGGTCGGCGGTAGGTTTGCCGGGTGAATCGGGAAGTGTTCGCCGCGCGGTTCGCCGCGTCGGTTCGGGCCGCACGGGAGTTCGCCCAGTCGCTGGTTTCCGAAGAGTTGCCGGAGCCGTTGGTGTTCCGGGTTCGGCTCAACCAGTCCTACGACGGGCACGCCCCACACCCCGGCGAGTTGCGGTTTCCAGAGGACAGCGCCCATCATCGGGCCGTCGCACTGAACAGGTGCGACGAGGAGACCGCCGTTGCCGAATTGTGGCGAGACGGCCGCGTCCCCGAATGGGTCAATGTTTCGGCGGTCAGCGAGACGGGAACGGCGACGGTCGTCGAAGTCGTCTGTTGCGGACGCTTCACGGATGACGACTCTCGACTCTATCACTCCCAAGAGGGAGCACCGCCATTTCACGTTCTAGGGCCGGCTCTGCCGCCTCGCCATGACGGCACCCCATTCAGCATTCACACGCATGCTGAATGCTGGGGCCGTTCCGACCTCGAAGATCTGGCGGCCGCCTCCGGCAGGGTCTGGTCGTTCACCCTGATGACCGAAGAATTCGATGACCGGCTACTTTCCGCGTTGCCGGATCTGCCGTGCATGGAGATCTTCGAGCACCAGGCTTGTGCGATCGGGGCTGAAGCCATGTCGGCGTTCCCGCGATTCCCGAAACTGCGGGTCTTGCGTCTGCTTCTCAGAGAACCGAACGCCTTCCACGTCGGCGCCGGTGGCGGACGACTCGGCGCCCTCTCCGATCTGACGATCACCAACCTTCCACCGCGTCGATGGGGTCAGGAAAAGCTGATCGAAGTCGCCCCCCACCTAACGAGCGTGCAACTCGGCGCGAAGGAAACTCTCTGGCTGGACGCCGCCTTCCCTTCGTCTCTGCATCGCCTGAGCCTCACGGCCGCCAATTTCACCGGCCCGACGAGCCTGCCGGCAAAGCTCGACCACCTGACCATTCGCCTCACTGCCGCCACCGATGAGAACCTGATCAAACTCCTCAGCAGTGTCACGCATATCAGGTCGCTGAGCCTACGCGGGACACCGGTCAGCGACGCGATTGTTCCGGTGCTCGGGCAATACAACCTCGACCACCTCGACCTTGTCGATACCGGGGTGACGGCCGAAACGCTGTCCAGATTCCAGGCCGACCATCCCGGGACCAGCATGCTTCCGCGTCCCCGCCCTCCCACGTAGGCTTCCCGTGTGAGATCCGATGGTGCGAGCGATAGCTGCATCTATGGTGTTCGGCGTTCTTTCGCGTAGATGGCGGCGCTCATCTTCTGGCTGGTCTGCGCCAGCTTCTTGGCGCCGCTGCGGATGGCGTCGACGTCGGTGCCCTCCAGGGTCTTCCTGACCTCGGCCAGGGCCGGCTCGACGTCGGTCTTCATTCCCCCGGGGACCTTGTCGTCGTTCTCCCGCAGCAACTTCTCGGTCGAGTACGCAGTTTGTTCGCGGCCTCGTGTCGCTCACCGATTCGCGCGTGGCGTCAACGGCGCGCTGGGGCGTGGCTGGCAGCATGGCGGGTGTGGACAGAGATGCCGTCGGGAGGTGGGTCGCCGGGTATGAGCGGGCGTGGCGCACACCCGGCACCGAACCGCTCGCCGAGTTGTTCTCGCCGGACGTGTCGTACCTGCCGTCGCCCTGGGCGCGGCCGATCGTCGGCCTGTCCCGGCTCGGCCTGTGGTGGGAAGCCGAGCGCGACGGCCCCGATGAACCCTTCACGATGACCAGCGAGATCGTGGCCGTCGACGGTGACAGGGCGGTGGTGCGGATCGAGGTCGAGTATCTGCGCGACGACCTGGCGCGCTGGCGCGACCTATGGATTCTGCGTTTCGGCGCTGACGGCCGCTGCGTCCACTTCGAGGAGTGGCCCTTCACCCCGGACCAGCCCGACGGGCATTAGCAGAGACGCGGTGAGCCCCGATGATCTGGCCGGTGTCAGTCGTGGGTGGGCATTGGGGCCAGGCAGGCGCGGGCGATGCGGCGGGACTGGGACAGGAGCCGGTCGACCGGGTGGGCGTCGGGGTCGGTGAGGCGCAGGCGGACGAGTTCGTCGGCGAGCGCGTGCAGGACGCGGATGCTGAGATCGGGGTCGTCCTGATGGCCGGTGAGCTTGTGCAGGTGGGCGCGGGTCACGGCGCGGGCGCGGGCCAGGCGCTGGTGCAGTTCGGGCGGGCCGCCCTCGGCGGGCAGCATGAGCATCCGCCAGGTGGCGGGGGCGGCGTCGACGGCCTCCAGGATTCCGGCGAGGCCGGCGGTGAACGGGTCCTCGTCCGGCGGGACGGGACGGGCGACCGCCTGCCGGAATCCGGCGAAGGCGCGCTCGACCTCGCGGTCGATCAGCGCGACGAGAAGCTCGGGCAGCGTGTCGAACTGCTGGTAGAGGACGGTGCGGGTGACGCCGCACTCCGCGGCGACCCGTTCGAAGGCGACCGCGTGGTAGCCCTGCTCGACCACGATCCGGCGGGTGACGTCCAGGATCTGGGCGCGCCGCTGCGGGCCGGTCAGCCGTCGGCGTGTGGCCATCCGCCGGGCCCCTCTCCCCTCTTGCCCCGCTAACTTACGATCTGTAAGTTAGCGGCCCGTCCGGTGATCGTCCAGACCGGGCGGGGAGCGAGGCGAGCGATGGGCACGACGCACCGGGTGATCATCTGGGGCCCGGGGGAGGTCGGCGGCGCCGTCGCCAGGGCGGCCCATCGCAAGCCGGACGTCGAACTGGTCGGCGCGAAGGTGTTCAGCGAGCGCAAGCACGGCGCAGACCTCGGCGACCTGCTCGGCCTCGGCCCGATCGGGGTCACCGCGACCACGTCGGCGCAGGAGATCCTCGACCTGGACGCCGACTGCGTGATCGTCACATCGCGGCCCGACGCGCTCGGGGCGAAGCTGGACGCCGACGTGATCGCCCTGCTGGAGTCCGGCAAGAACGTCATCTCCACCGCCGCCTACCACAACGCGGCGATGCCGAACTGGCTGACGGCGTCCCGTCCGCCGGCGTCCCGGCTGGTGGAGGCGTGCCTGACGGGCGGGACCACGCTGCACGGCACCGGCGTCCATCCGACGTTCATGGTCGAGCGGGTCGCGATGACGATGGCCCGGGGCGTGTCGGGCGTCTCGCACGTGCGGTGCGTGGAGGCGGTCGACTTCGCCGCGGCGGGCTCGATGTGGGGCGGCCTCCGCCGGATCGGATTCGGCTCCGACCCGGCCGAGCTGGGCGCGGGCAAGCCGCTGGCGCTGTTCGGCGACCTGTACTACGGCGACCTGACCGGCAACGTCGCCCACCATCTGTTCGGCGCCTCGATGGACGAGGTCAAGGTCGTCCACGACCTGCGCGGCATCCCGGCGAGCGAGCGGTTCGAGACCCGCTCGGGCTTCGTCGTCGAGCCCGGCCAGACCGCCGCGCTGCACCTCACCCACCGCGGCTACCTGGACGACCGCTGCTTCTTCACCAACGAGGAGTGCTGGTACCTCGGGGAGGCCAACGCCTTCCGCGGCGACGACCTGCCCTACCCCGACCGCGAGGGACGCAGCCCCATCGACTACACCATCGAGATCACCGGCGACCCGTCGATCATGCGGACCCGGCTGACCTTCGACCCGAACCCCGCCGCGTCCGGCACGGACCGCACCAACCCCGTCACCGCGGCGTCGGTCCGCGCGGTCCTCGACGCGCTCCCGGCCGTGTGCGCCGCCGAGGCGGGGATCCTCATCGACGACCCGAGACCGCACTACGTCCTCGACGACCGAGTCCGCCTCTGACCCTCGCGCCCTCCGGAGCGATCATGACGCACCGCAGTGTCCAGCACCCGCGCACCGCACGCAGCGGCGAGGCGGCATGACCCCCGAAGCACGGGCCTGGGCCGACCTGGTCGACGCGCTGTCGGCCGCCGGGCGGCTGCTCGACGATCCCGGCCTGCCGGAGGACGAGCGCGCCGACGGCTACCGGGCGCTGCTGCGCGGCCTGCACCACCAGCTCGCCCGGTTCGAGGTCGACCGCGAGCGGCCCGAACTCGTCCCGTTCAACGGGTGGCGGCAGAAGTTCTTCATGGACAACCCCGACACCCGCTACTGGGTCGCCGACGTGCGCGGCGACCGGCGGTACCGCATCACCGGCCACTCCGGCGACGCCGTGTACACCTCGATCACCGCCTACACCGGCTCCGCCGGCGGGACGGTCGCCGCCGCCCGCATCGACGGCGACCGGCTCACCACCGACCCGTCCGGCGAGTTCTCCGTCCTGGTCGGCGGGACGGAACCCGGGACGGGCCCGTGGCTGCCGCTGCCGGAGGGCAACGGGCAGCTGTGGGTCCGCCACTTCCACGACGACGTCGCCGACGACCGGCCCGGCTGGTGCACGATCGAGCCGCTCACCCCGCCGGAGCCCCCGCCGCCGATCGAGGCCGCGCGGTTCCAGCACCAGGTGCGGCGGCTCGCCAAGACGATCCAGATGATGCCGGTGGCCTTCTCCGCGGTCGAAGAGCAGGTCGAACCCAACACGGTGCACCACTGGGCGGAGATGGCCGACGGCGCCGCCTACACCGAGCCCGGCATCCACTACCAGCGCGGCGCCTGGCGGCTCGGCCCGGACGAGGCGCTCGTCATCGAGGGCGAGACCGTCCCCTGCCGCCACTGGAACGCCCTGCTCTACAGCAGGTATCTCAACTCCCTCGACTACCGGCACCGGACGGTTTCTCGCACGGGCGCCACCGCCGCCCTCCGGGACGGCCGATACCGCCTCATCCTGGCCGCCCGGCCGCCGGAGGGGCCGTTCGACGGGGACTGGCTCGACACCGAGGGCCGCCCGTCCGGGCTCGTCGTGCTGCGCTGGCTCCACACCGAAGAGGCGCCGCCACTGCCGCGCGTCCGCGTCCACCCGATCGACGAGTTGGGAGGCGGCACGTGACCCTCTGGACACCTCCCCCGCGCACCCCGCAGGCCGAGGAGATCTACGCCGCGGCCGAGAACGACCGCGCCGCCCGTCCCGGCTCCTACGCCCTCGACCCCGGTCCCGTCATCACCGCGGCACTCCGCCAGGACGACCCCGCCGGCCTCGGCGATCCCGCGTACTGGCGCGAAGGGCTCGACCGCTACCTCGCCTCCGCGAACGACGACGGACGCCTCAACGCCGTCGGCGCCCGGATGGTCCGCGGCTCCGCCGTCGCGGCCCTGCGCGCCCGCCTGGCGATGAACCGCCTGCCGCGCACCGACCGTCCGCTCGACCGGCCGCCCATCGTCATCACCGGAGGCTGGCGCACCGGAACCACCTTCCTGTACCGCCTGCTGGCCACGGACCCCCGGCTGCGCGCGCCGCTCCCCGCCGAACTCGCCATGCCCTGGAAGTTCGCCGGCGCCTCCCCGCGGCGGCGCGAAGAACTCATCCAGGCCGGGTCGGCGGCCAACGACCTGCTCCACCTGCTCAACCCCACCCTGGCCACCGTCCACGGCCACGGCCCGCGCCTGCCCGAGGAGTGCGTCGTCGCGATGAACTCCGGCTTCCGCAACTGGGGCTTCAGTTCCACCGTCCGCCTCGACGGCTACAGCCAGTGGCTCGCCGGCCAGGACCTCAGCACGACCTACCTGGACTATCGGCACGTCCCTGTCTCTTATACACTACTGACGCTGCCGACGAATAGCCTTGTGTAGATCTCGGTTGTCGC
>NZ_SMKB01000080.1:0-29206 GCF_004348575.1 Actinomadura sp. 7K534 | reverse complement strand
CCGCCCGCGCCACCGGCCGCCGCCCCGCACCAGTTCGCCGCCCACCCTCCGCCCATGCCCGCGCCGCCGCAGCGCCAGGGGCCGATGGCATCGCGGCCGACCGCCGGGGTGGAGGCGATCGGACCGGCGCTGGGCGCCTTCGTGGCCCTGTACCTCCTGACCGCGCCCTTCGGGCTGGTCGCCACAGGCGGTTACCGGGGGATCCTGGGCCACGGGACCGTGACTCCGATCCTGTCGGAGCTGTTCGGCTATCTCCTGCCCGCGGCGCTGGCCGCACCGCTCGGGGCGAGGTTCGGCCGGCGGTTCCCGAACAGGGCGGCGGCGGTCGCCCTCGGCCTGATCCTCATCGGAGCGACGCTGGCCTTCCTGACGCCGTCCTACATGCTGATCATGGTCGGCCGGGTCGTGTCCGGGCTGGGTGCGGGCACGCTCGCCGCGCTGCCCGCGCTGCCCGCGCTGCGGGCCGGTCACCTGCGGGGAGGGGCGACCGCGGCGATGATCGGAGCCGGCGTGCTCGCCCTTCTCCTCGGCTTCCTCGCGGGCCCGATGCTGGCGGTGCCCTTCGGGTGGCGGCTGGTCTTCGCGGCGGCGCTGCCGCCGACGCTGCTGGCGCTGCTCGCGTCCGTCCTCGGCGGCCTCACGGCCACGCTCCAGACCGGCAACGCCCAGCGGCATCCGCCGTTTCCGCGGTAGCCGGACGGGAAGCCGCCGCCGCGGCGATGAATACGGCGGTGCCCCCTGGTCAACCTCCTGACTGGAACAACCGATTCTCAGGAGATGACATGGGCCTCATCCACATAGAGATGTTCGCGACCCTAGACCTCGTCGGACAGGCGCCCGGCGGGCCTGACGAGGACCCGGAGGGCTTCCCGTTCGGCGGCTGGCAGGCGCCCCTGATCGACGAGGTGTCCGGAGGGCAGGTCGGCGCCGCGTACGAGGGCACGGACGCCCTCCTGCTCGGCCGCCGGACTTACGACATCTTCGCCGCCTACTGGCCGCACCAGAAGGGCGGTGAGGACGGCGAGATCGCCGCACTCTTCAACAGCATCCCGAAGTACGTGGCCTCTCGCGGAAAGCCCGACCTCCCGTGGGCCGACTCAACGCAGCTCGGCCCGGATCTGGCCGCCGCGGTGCACGAGATCCGTGACCGCCACGAGAACATCAAGGTCGTCGGGAGCCTGAACCTGGTGCAGACCCTCCTGCGCGAGAAGCTCTTCGACCGCCTCGACCTCTGGGTGCACCCCATCGTGCTCGGCGTAGGTAAGAAGGTGTTCGACGAGGGCGCGGTCCCCGCGAACCTCACCCTCCTCGAACCCCCGATGGCCAGCCCAACGGGCACGGTCTACCTGCGCTATGGCCTCGCCGAAGGCACTCCCGGCACGGGCGACATGGCCGCCCCCGACCGAGGCGTCGGCACCGAAGCCTGAGCATCGCCGGGCCCACTGGCATCAGCCGGTGGGCCCGTGGACCACCACGTACGGGGTCAGATTTTCAGGTCGTTCCGCTTCACGCCCGCGACGAGTTCAGCGAAGGCGGCAGGGGACAAGCTGAGGTGGCCGGCCTCCGGAGATTTGCTGTCGCGAAGCCCGACAACCCCGTCAAGCCGAGCGACCTCGACGCAGTCTGTCTGTCCGGAATTGGCGCTGCGGCTGGATTTTTTCCACTGGGTCATTGGTGAGCCTCGATCATCTCTTGGAGCCGGGCGCGGGTGGCCTCGGGCGTAAGCGCGCGGCCGCTGGTTCGGTCAAATGCGACATTCAGCCTACGCAGGTCCTCGACTTCGGTCACGAGTCTTCCACGAGCGGGGGTCTCGACGAACCCGACTTCACGTGCTGACGTGGTGAACAGGTAGAAATCCCCGATCAGTCCGACCTGGAGGCCGACAGCGGCCGGTACCAGCCGCAGGCTGACATTGGGGAGGTCTGCCACTTCTGCGAGCCTGACGAGTTGGCCCGGCAGGATGGCCGGTGGGATCACTGTCAGAGCCACCTCCGACAGCAGGATCGAGACGTAGGGCGGATCGGCTCGGTTGAGGATCGCTTGCCTTTCCATCCGTTGCCTGACCTGGTCCTCTATGTTCGGCTCCCCCGCAAGGGCGAACGCCTCGTGCGCGTATTCGGGTGTCTGAAGCGGGCCCGGGACGAACGCCACGCCGTTCATGCGGATCACGTCGGCCAGAACCTCGTACTCGACGAACGCGAGGAACTGCGCCGGGGCCTGCATGGTCTTGGCGTAGTGGCGGAGGGCTTCCAGGAGTCCGCCTGTCTTCCACTCAAGGTCGAGGACCCGGAGGGCTTCGACGGGTGGGTGGTTCCTCCCAGCCTCCCAATTCGAGACCGTCTTGTGGTCGGCCGCTACGAGCCGTCCTACCTCGGCTTGGGACTGGCGGTGCTGCTGGCGGAGTTTCCGCAGCATGTAGGCCAGAAGTGACCAGAGTCCGTCCATCGGGTTGATCGACTCAGCGGTGCTGGCCATGACTCCTCCGTGACTCTCGAAGCGGTCCCGAGACAAAGCAAAGGTAACAGTGAGTGTGTGAGCCTGTGCGGAGAGCAAAAAGATCGTAGCGGAGGCGGCAAAGATGGCGACACCCAGCGCACAGGGCGCCCTTGACGTGACCTTCCTTGCGGCCAAGACCGCCGTGGGGGAGGTGCGGATGCTCGTCGAACTGCGGCTGACCGGTTGGGGGCTGTCCAAGCTCACCGACGATGTCTCGTTGATCGCCAGTGAGCTTGTCACCAACGCGGTCTTGCACGTCCCAGACGGAAAGGTCCGGGTGACGCTCACGCGGGAGCTGAACGCGGTGCTGCTGTCGGTATGGGACCGCTCGGATGCGCGGCCGGTCCGCAAGCGTGGGCTGGAGTTGATGGCGGGTGACGTGGCTCCGGACGCCATGTCGCTCGACCCGGGCCACGGCGACGGCCTGGGTGGGCGGGGCCTGCCGATCGTAGAGGCGTTGTCGTTGGAGTGCGGTGTCACACCGACGGAGCCATGCGGGAAATGGGTGTGGGCGAGGGTCGGCGCGTGAGCCATGAACGGTGCGGTGGCCGGTGGAGCCGGGAGGAGAGGCAGATGGTTCGCTGGCTGCGTCAGGTCATGGGCCGGTGGCGGCCGGTCCTCCGGTGGCGGACGCGTTGCGGACGGGACGTCGCGGTGCGGCATCTGGATTTGCTGGCCGTGGCACTCAAAGCACGCGGCTGGCGATATATCCGACTTTATGGAAGTGGAGAGTTCACCGTTCCGGTTCCCCTGTTGTGGGTGTACGCCAGCGGCGTGACGGACGACGCCGGATCATTGGTGAGCGTCCTGGCGACCCCCGGGGGTGCGTGGGGTTATCACGACGCCAGGTGGGGGCGATATGGGTTCCTGGCCCCCTGTGGGGATGCAAAAGCGGCGGCGGAACGTGTAGACCGCTTTCTGAAGCAGCGGCTGTTCCCCGGCACATGGTGACCGTGAACCTGATGATCAACCAAAAGGGAAGGCGCGATGGGTAAGCATAAAAAGGAAGTGGACTGCTCGCCCTGCAGCGGCAACGGGGGCAGCTGGGTGTCCGACGACGGAAACCGGGTGTGGAGGCGGTGTGCCATGTGCAACGGGACGGGTAAGCAGTGACCGTCCGCGACGTGATCGCGTTCGTGCCCAGGGCACCGTTCATCCCGGAGGAGATCTTCGTGCGGGACGAGGCGGGATGGCTGGTGCCGTTGCGTCGCGCCGATGATCCGGAGCGGTGGCGGGAGCAGGTAGAGGCGGATGCCCCGGTCGTGACGCGGGTGGAGCCCGATCCGTCGCTGCCCGCCGGGATATGCGACCCGGAGACGGGCAAGGGAATGATCTCCACCAGCTCCAGCAGCGCCCCGTCGATCATGGCACGCCTCATCGAGGCCATGGAGCTGGAGGCCGGCATGCGGGTCTTGGAGATCGGGACCGGCACGGGCTACAACGCCGCCGTCCTCGCCAAGCTCGTCGGCGCGGGAAACGTCGTCAGCACGGAGCTGGACCCGGTGGCCGCGTCCCAGGCCCGCAAAGCTCTTGCGTCGGTGGGTCTCCCGGTGGAGGTGGTCACGGGGGACGGGGAAGAGGGGTTCCCGCCCGGTGCGCCGTTCGACCGGATCATCGTCACGGCGTCCGCTCACACCGTCCCCTACGCCTGGGTCCGTCAGACCCGGCCTGGTGGACTGATCGTCGTACCGCTGGCGCCAACGGTCCATCCGGATTGGCCTCTCGCGGTACTCCGCGTCCAAGACGACGGCACGGCGCAAGGACGGTGCGTCGGTTCCGCACCCTTCATGCCCCTCCGTGCTCAGCAGGTGAGCGCCCATAGTGTTCAAGCTGCGGAGGAGCGCTGGCAGGCCGCCGGAAAGGCAGATCTGACCAGGTACGGCCTCACTGTGACTCCCAAGGGCCAGCACACCTGGCTGGATTCGCCCGCGAACCCGCTCGCCGCCACCCCCGAATGACGCGGCAACGCGGCACGGCGTCAACCGCGATGGCCCCCGAAGCTCCCCACATTGCGCTCGACGCTGCCGGTTGGCGCACATTCCTCGCCCGCGTGAAGCGCGGGGAGCACGACCCGACTTGATCCTTCTCAGCCTCTGTATGAGCCCTCGCCCCGCACATGGGTCGAGGGCTCGTCGCTGTGCGTCGAACGTTCTGGCCTGGACGGTGTTGGCCAGGTGCGGCGAAGCTGCGGTGGACGGCGGGGTGGCGCGGAACAATCAGTCCAGGACGGGGTTTCGCGGGCGGGGTCGGCGCTGCGGGAGGTGTGATGAGCAGTGGAGGCGTCCGGCGTCGGCAGGCGGTTGCGGCCGGGGCGGGCGTGGTGGTCGGCGCGGCGGTGAACGTGGCCACGGGGATGCTGACCCAGGAATGGGGGCTCGCGTGGTGGGCGGCCGCGGTGGCGTTCGTGGTGACGGGAGTTGTCCTGATGGCGTGGCTGACGTTCCGGGCGACGGCCGATCCGGAACCGGCGCCACCCAAGCGTGTGTCGGCGTCAGGGGATGGCTCGATAGCGGCCGACGGTTCGGTGACCGGGTCATCGACCAAGGTGACGCGGCCGTCCGCAGGCGGGCCGGCACCGGCGCCACCGGCTGCGGGTGCCGACGAGGGGGTCAGCGCCTCGGGGCTGGGCGCCATCGCTGCTGGCGGTGATGTTGGGGACTCCCACACCGAAGTCACCGGGGATGACCAGGCGACACCGTGAGGCGCAGGCGAGGCGGCTCGTCACAGGGCGAGGGAAGCGGAGACGCGGAGCAGCCGGACGGACGGGTTGAAGCTCCCGGCACCGGGGCGATGGCGGCCGGTGGCGACATCATCGACTCGTCCACGCACGTGGGTGACGTGTATCAGGCGGCGTCGTTGCCGCGACCCGAAGACGTAGATCCCCCAGCCCGGGTGCCGCCCGTCCTGCCGTTGCGCACAGCGACGTTCGTCGGGCGGGACGGGAAACTCGCCGAGCTGGACGACGCGCTGGCAACCCCCGGTGGGGCGGTGGTGCAGGCGGTCCACGGGTTGGGCGGTGTGGGCAAGAGCGCGCTGGCAGCCCAGTGGGCGTACCAGCACGCCGACGCCCATGACCTGACGTGGTGGGTCACCGCCGATTCGGCAGCGGGCGTCACCGCGGGGCTTGCCGACCTGGCGGGGATGCTGGTGCCCGAGATGACCCGCAGTGCGCCGGCGGCGGTGGGGCAGGAGGAGCGGGCGGCGTGGGCGCGGCGGTGGCTGGCCACGCACACCGGCTGGCTGGTGGTGCTCGACAACGTCACTCACCCCGCCGATGTGGCCGAACTGGTGACAGGCGCTCCGGGAGGCCGGTTCCTGATCACCAGTCGGCTGCGGGAGGGGTGGTACGACCTCGTCCCGGCGTTGATCGAGCTGGACGTGCTCAGTGCGTCCGAGGCGGAGGAGCTGCTGGCCCGCATCCTCACCACGGGCCGTCCCGCCGACCTGACCGGTGCCGCCGAACTGTGCGCCGAGCTTGGCCATCTGCCGCTGGCCGTCAAGCAGGCAGGCGCCTACATGCGGCAGACGCACCTGTCCCCGACGGCCTATCTGGGGCTGCTGCGGACGGAACCGGCGGTGATGTACGACCGGGCGGCCCGCGGCGCTGACGGCGAACGCACCATCGCCCGGATCTGGCGCCTCACGCTCGACCACCTCGCCGCCGACGGGTCGCTGGCCGGAGACGTCCTGCGCGTCCTGGCGTGGTGGGCGCCCGAGGGCATACCGCGCGGCCTGCTCGCCCCGCTCGGCGGCCCGGCGGACCTCGCGACCGCGCTGGGCGACCTGTCCGCCTACAACATGATCAACCTGGACGCCGACACCATCGCCCTCCACCGCCTGGTCCAAGCGGTCGCCCGTACTCCCGACCCGCGTCCGGTCCAGGACGACGGCGACCCCCACCGTCGTCCAGACGACATCGACCGAGCGCGCACCGAGGCCACCGACCTGCTCAACCAGGCCATCCCGACCACGGTCGAGGATCCGGCACAGTGGCCGACCTGGCAGATCCTCGCCCCCCACGTCACCGCTCTGGCAGAACGCACCGGCCCCGACACCGACACGATCGCCATGGCGCGAGTGCTCAGCGGAACCGGGTGCTTTCTGCTCGGCCAAGGGGCACTGAACCGTGCGATCACATACTTCCGGCGCGCTCTGGCCGGTCGCGAGCGGATGCTGGGCGGTGACCACCGCGACACCCTGGAGTCCCGCAGCAACCTCGCGTCCGCTTACCAGGCGGCCGGTGATCTGGGACGTGCGATCCCGCTGTTCGAGGCCGCCCTCACGGATTGCGAGCGCACGCTAGACAACGATCATCCCGACGTCCTCATGTTCCGCAACAACCTCGCGCTCGCCTACCAGGTGGCCGGTGACCTGCGACGTGCGGTTCCGCTGTACCGCCGGATCCTCGACGACTGCGAACGGCTGCTAGGGCCTGACCACCACCGCAGCCTTACCTATCGAAACAACCTCGCCTCCGGATACGAGGCGGCCGGTGACGTCGGGCGTGCGGTCAGGCTGTACGAGGTCACCCTGGCTGATCGGAGGCGGGTCCTGGGTGACGATCACCCCGACACGCTGGCGTCTCGCAACAACCTCGCGTCCGCTTACCAGGCGGCCGGTGATCTGGGACGTGCGATCCCGCTGCTGGAGGCCACTCTCGCCGATTGCGAGCGGGTGTTGGGCGACGACCACCCGGACACCCTGGGGTCTCGCAACAACCTCGCTCATGCCTACGTGGTGGCCGGTGACGCGGGACGTGCGATCCCGCTGTTGGAGGCCACCGTCGCCGATCGCGCGCGGCTGCTGGGCGACGACCACCCCGGCACTCTGGCGTCCCGCAACAATCTCGCCGCCGCCTACGCGGCGGCCAGCGACCCGGTACGCGCGGTCAGGCTCTACAAGGCCACCTTGGCCGACCGGGAGCGGGTGCTGGGTGCTGATCATCCGCACACCTTGGCGTCCCGCAACAATCTCGCCCACGCCTACGCGATGGCCGGCAACCCGGGGCGTGCGCTCCCACTCTTCCAACGGGTTCTCGCCGACTCCGAACGGGTTCTCGGGGCCGAGCACCCGACCACCGAGACAGTGCGGGCGAATCTGGCAGCGGTCCGGCGGATGTCCGGCCCCGGCATCCCGAGGCCGGACCGCTGACGAGGGTCCTGCTGGCCGCTGGTCAGCCGAGGGGGCGGACTTGGACCGTTCCCTCGTCGGTTACGCGGGTCTCGAACGACGGCTGGCGGGCCGTGGCGGGGCCGTGCACGACGGCGCCGTCGCGGACGCGGAAGGTGCTGCCGTGCCAGGGGCAGATCACGCAGGTGTCGGCGTTGTCGTCGGTGACGATGCGGCCCTGGTGGAGGGGGCCGGCCAGGTGGCTGCAGCGGTCGGTCAGGACGTGGACCTCGTCGCCGGTGCGCAGGACGAACAGGCTGATGTAGCCGAGGCGGCGGTGCACCGGCCAGCCGTCCGGGAGGTCGTCGGTGCTGCACAGGTCGTGCCAGCCGAGGCTGACGAGGTGGGCGGTCTGGTCGGCGTGGCTGGCGCCGCCGGCCTGGCGGAAGGCGAGGTGGCCGCCCAGGTAGCCGCCCGCCAGGAGGGCGGTGAGGCCGGCGAAGCCGAAGGCGCGGCCGGCGGCGTCGCGGCCCTGGTAGCGGGCCACGAAGGACGCCGAGTACAGGCCGCTCGCGGTCGCCATGCTCGCCGCGTGGACCAGGCCGACGCGCTGCTGCTCGCGGTGCATCGCCGACCAGTCGGCGATGCCGGTGAGGACGGTCGGGACGGCGCCGGCCAGCCCGGCGGCGACGAGGGTCTGCGAGGCGCGGCGGGTGCCCGGCACGAGGTCCAGGAGGGCGGCGGACATCCACATGCCCATGGGCAGGTCCGTCAGCGGCGGGTGCGCCGGGTGCCCGATCGGGACGCCGTGCAGGGTGTCCTTGACCGTGCCGGTGCGCAGCGTCCGCCGGACGGCCGTGGACAGGGCGCGGATCGTGCGGTCGAGGCCGCGGGCGCGTTCCAGGCTCTCGGTGGCGGTCGCCAGTCGGGTCGAGCCCTGGGGCCGGGACATGCGCCGGCTCGTCCTGCGAATCATGCCCCTCCTCCGCCTGAGACGCCTGTCGCGACAGTGGTCTTCTGCGTACGTATGTGGCCAGTCATTCCTACCTGATGGCGGATGGGGCTAAACCACGGGGTCAGCGCGTCACGGGCTCCAGCGTGACGGGGACGCCGTTGAACACGGCGTTGCCGGACAGGGGGTCGATCTCCTGGTCGTCGGTGACGCAGTTGACGTTGACCCCCGCGTGGCGGTGGGCGACCTCCGTGCGGGTGCCGGGCCGGTCATGGCCCCAGCCGTGCGGGAGGCTGACGACGCCGGGCATGACGGTGTCGGTGGGTTCGGCGACGGCCTCGACGGTGCCCGTGCGGGACGTGACGCGGACGCTGTCGCCGTTGGAGATGCCGAGGCGTTCGGCGTCGGCGGGGTTGAGCTGGAGCGTGCACGTGTTGGAGCCGCGCACCAGTTCGGGGACGTTGTGCAGCCAGCTGTTGTTGGAGCGCAGGTGGCGGCGTCCGATCAGGAGCATTCCGGGGGGCGCGGGGTCGTTCAGTGCCGAGTGGAGGCGGTCCACGTCGGCGGCGAACGTGGACGGGCACAGCTCCACGCGTCCTGAGGTGGTGCAGAGGACCTCGTCCAGGCGGGGCTCCAGGGCGCCCAGGTCGAGGCCGTGCGGGTGCTCGGTGCGCAGCCGGGTAAGGGTGAGGCCGGACGCTTCGGCCCCGAAACCGTCGCCGTACGGGCCGAGGCGCAGCATCATGTCGAGGCGCTGCTCGGTAGGGGTGCCGCTGTCGAGCATCTTGCGCAGCTCTTCGGGGTCGCGGCCGTGGACGGGCGAGCCCGCGGAGGCGGCGGCCTTCGTGAGCGTCGTGTTGATGATCAGCTCGTCGAGGGCGGCGGGGTCGCCGTCCGTGCCCGAGGCGATCATGGCGAGGCGCGCCAGGATCTCCGCCTCGCTGGGCCGCCCGTCCGGCAGCGGCACCGCCGGCGCGGAGAAGCGCGCGTAGTTGCGGACGGCGAGCCCGACCAGCGCGAGGTCGTAGTGCGGCGTCTGCGCGGGCCGCGGCGGCGGCAGGACGACGTGCGCGTGCCGGGTCGTCTCGTTCAGGTAGGGGTCGACGCTGACCATGAACTCCAGGCCGGCGAGCGCGCGGTCGAGCCGGTCGGAGTTGGGGGCCGACAGCGCCGGGTTGCCGCCGATGGTGATCAGCGCCTTGACCTGGCCTTCGCCGGGCGTCTCGAGCTCGTCGACGAGGGTCGCGACGGGCAGTTCCCCGTTGACCTCGGGCAGTCCGCGGACGCGGCTGCGCCACCGCCCGGTCGTGAACGGCTTCTTGCGCCGGTACACGGGCGCATGGGCCGGACGCGGGAACATCGCGCCGCCGGGCCGGTCGAGGTTTCCGGTCAGGACGTTGAGGACGTCCACGAGCCAGCTGTTGAGCGTCCCGTAAGCCTGGGTGCAGGTGCCGATGCGTCCGTAGACGGCGGCGCGCCCGGCCGCGGCGAGTTCGCGGGCCGTGCGGCGGATCGTGGCGGCCGGGACGCCGGTGATCTCCGCGACGCGCTCGGGGGCGAAGTCGACGGCGAGGGCGCGCAGTTCGTCCAGGCCGTTGACGCGCCCCGCGAGGTGCTCGGCGGACGCGGTCAGGTCCTCGGCGAACAGCGTGTGGACGAGCGCCATCAGCAGGAACGCGTCCGTCCCGGGGCGGATGAACAGGTGCTCGTCGGCGAGGGCGGCCGTCCGCGTGCGGCGGGGGTCGACGACGACGACCTTGCCGCCGCGCGCCCGGATCGCCTTGAGCCGCCCCGGGAAGTCCGGCGCCGAGCACAGGCTGCCGTTCGATTCGAGGGGGTTGGCGCCGAGCATGAGGAGATGGTCGGTGCGGTCCAGGTCCGGCACGGGGATCGCCAGGGGGTCGCCGAACATGTGCCCGCACGACACGTGCTTCGGCATCTGGTCGGCGGTGCTGGCCGAGAACATGTTGCGGGTGCGGATGGCCTTGACGATCGCGCCCGCGTAGAGGGGGCCGGCGAGCGAATGCGCGGTCGGGTTGCCGATGTAGACGGCGACGGAGTCCCGGCCGTGCTTCGCGATCACGGCGGCCAGCTCGCGCCGGACGGTCTCGAACGCCTCGTCCCAGCCCGCCGGTGCGCCCCCGACGAGCGGCTCGGCCAGCCGGTCGGGGTCGCCGTCGAGGCTGCCCAGCGTCGCGCCCTTGGGGCAGATGAAGCCCTGGCTGAACGGGTCCTTCCTGTCGCCCCGTACGCGTGTCACCGTCCCCGCGTCGTCCAGGGTGAGTTCGAGGCCGCACAGGGCTTCGCAGAGGGGACAGGTGCGGAAGGCCGTGCGCTCGCCCATCGGGACACTCCTCGTAAGTGGCTCCTTTCCATCATGGCCTGTCCCGGCCCGGGGACGCCATGACGCGAGATGTCCTGACCGGGCATGGCCGAGATGTCGATTTTGGAGTTACCTTGGCGGGAAGGGCTTTCGGGCAGCCGTGAGGAGCTGCTATGGAGTCGTGGGTCGTCTGGTTGGCCGTCGCCGCGCTGCTCGGAATCGCCGAGATCTTCACGCTCACGTTCGCGCTGGGCCTGCTGGCCGCCGCCGCCCTGGCCGCCGGGCTCGCCGGCGCGCTCGGCCTCCCCTTCGCCGCGCAGGTCGCGGTGTTCGCCATCGGGTCCGTCGCGGGGCTCGCCGTCGTCCGTCCCATCGCGCGCCGCCACATCACCCAGCCGCCGCCGCTGCGCTCGGGCACCGCCGCGCTCGTCGGCCGCGAGGCGCTCACCCTCACCGAGGTGAACCGCCGCGGCGGGCGCGCCCTGATCGGCGGCGAGGAGTGGACGGCCCGCCCCTACGACCCCGACGTGGTCATCCCCGCCGACGCCGTCGCCGACGTGCTCGCCATCGAAGGGGCGACCGCACTGCTCTATCCGGTCTCTTCCTCGAACGAGGGGCAGCCATGACCGACATCGCCGTCACCGTCCTCATCGCCCTGATCGCCGGGCTGGCCCTGCTCGTCAGCGCGGTGATGCGGGCCGTGTGGATCATCCCCCAGGCACGGGCCCGCAACGTGGAGCGCCTCGGCCGCTACCACCGCACGCTCGAACCCGGCATCAGCTTCGTCATCCCGTTCGTCGACCGGGTGAAGACCAGCATCGACCTGCGCGAGCAGGTGGTCTCGTTCGGCGCGCAGCCGGTCATCACCGAGGACAACGTCGTCGTCCACATCGACACCGTGCTGTTCTTCCAGGTCACCGACCCGCGCGCCGCCGACTACGAGATCGTCGACTACATCAAGGCGATCGAGCAGCTCACCGCGACGACGCTCCGCAACGTCATCGGCACCCTGGACCTGGAGGCCACGCTGACCTCCCGCGACCGGATCAACACCGCGCTGCGCGGGGTGCTGGACGACGCGTCCGGCAAATGGGGCATCCGCGTCACCCGCGTGGAGATCAAGGCGATCGAGCCGCCGCCGTCCATCAAGGACGCGATGGAGAAGCAGATGCGCGCCGAGCGGGAGAAGCGCGCCGCGATCCTGACCGCGGAGGGCGCCCGCGCGTCCAAGATCCTGACCGCGGAGGGCGAGAAGCAGTCGACGATCCTGCGCGCCGAGGGCTCCCGGCAGGCCGCGATCCTGGAGGCCGAGGGCGAGGCCGCCGCGATCGAGCGCGTCTTCAACACGATCCATGAGGCCGACCCGGACCCGAAGCTCCTCGCCTACCAGTACCTGCAGACCCTCCCGAAACTAGCCGACGGCACGGGCAACACGTTCTGGGTCATCCCAAGCGAGGTCACCACCGGCCTAAAGGCCGTCTCCGGCGCCTTCAGCGGCTCCTTGGACGAAGCCGCGTCAGAAAGGGCTACGGCCAAGCCCGACCCCGAAGAACTGCCCGAACCTGAAGCCCCCTACGAACTGACCCAGGGCAACCACCGAAAAGCAGAACGCTGACCGGCCGTCAGACGCTCTCCAACTCGGAGAACGCCACCTTGAGCTTCATGCCCTCGGGAAGATCGGTGATGCAGGGGCCGCCGGTAGGCCGCGCGTTGTCCAAAGCTCGGGTCAAGTTCCGCTGGACGCGCTGGTGCCGGGGTGACGGTGATTCGCAGAAGATGACGCTGCCGTCCACGACCTCGATGGTCTTGCAGACCTCTGCCGGCAGGGCCTCGTACTCCTCCCGGGTGATGAGGAGGCTTGAGGGGTCCGTCGCCCAGGCGGGGAGGGGCATGTGCGGGCTCCTAGCACTCGGTCCGGTACCTGGCCAGAGCCTATAGCGCCACGTCAGGGAGCGCGGGGACGGAGAAGCGGCCGGGCGGGGGAGGCCGCCCGGCCGCTTCGGGGCGTGTTTCCGTGGAGACACACCCCCGGTGAGGGAGGCCCCGAGGCTTGGGCCGTCCCTCCGGAGAAGGCATGGGGCTCGGCTCCACCTAACCCCAGGGACCTGAACGATTCAAGTTTTTGAAACGCATGTCTTTGTCAGGGCGGCGGGGGTGCATGGCATGCTTGGCGTCCGACCCGGGGGATCCAAGGGGGCCGGGGCGACGCAGGTGAGGCGATGAGCATGCGTGGAAGGACGGCCGTGGCCGCGGCCATGGCGGGGACGCTGGCGCTGACGGCGGCGGCGTGCGGCAGTTCGGGCGACTCCGAGGCGGAGGGCGCCACGCCGCCGTCCGCGACGTCGGGCGCGCCCTCGGGCGGGACGAAGCCGGCGCCGCCCGCGAAGGAGCCGATCATCCTCGCGTTCGGCGGCGACGTGCACTTCGAGGGCATCCTGCGGCCGCGCCTCAACAACCCCAAGACGGCGCTGGGGCCGATCGCGAAGAAGCTGAGCGTCGCGGACCTCGCGATGGTCAACCTGGAGACGGCCATCACGACGGGCGGTACGCCCGCGCCCGGCAAGCAGTTCACGTTCCGGGCCCCGGCCACCGCGCTCACTGCGCTGAAGGCCGCCGGAGTGGACGTCGCGTCCATGGCCAACAACCACGGCATGGACTACTCGGAGGGCGGCCTACGCGACTCCCTGGCCGCCATCAAGCGCACCCGGTTCCCGACCGTTGGGATCGGCAGGAACGCTGCTGAGGCTTACCGTCCCTACCGCGTGACCGTTAAGGGCAACAAGCTGGCCATTGTCGGGGCGACGCAGGTACTGGACGACCACCTGATCCAGGCGTGGACGGCCACCGACTCCAAGGGCGGGCTTGCCTCCGCCAAGGACGTCCCCCGGATGGTCCAGGCGGTGAAGGAGGCCAGCAAGGGTTCCGACGTCGTCATCGTCCACCTGCACTGGGGTGCGGAGCTGGAGCCCTGCCCGCTGCCGCGGCAGAAGGAACTCGCCGAGAAGCTCATCGCGGCGGGCGCCGACATCCTCGTCGGCGGCCACCAGCACATCCTGGCGGGCGGCGGTTACATGAACGACGCGTACGTCCACTACGGCATGGGGAACTTCGTGTTCTACTCCGCCAACGGCAAGACGGCGGAGTCCGGTGTGCTCTACCTGAAGGTGGAGAACGGCAAGGTCACCAAGGACAAGTGGGACCCGGCCCAGATCTTGGGCGGCATCCCGATCCCGCTGAAGGGCGCCCAGGCGAAGTCGGCCGTCCAGCGGTGGAACAACCTGCGGGGCTGCACCGGGCTCGACGCGCGCCCGACCGCCGGCTGAGCTGGACTCTCCCACCGGGGGAGACGTCAGGGTGGTGCCCGTGAGCAAGGATCTCCTGCCGATCGGACGCTTCGCCCGGCTGTGCCGGCTCAGCGTCAAGCAGCTCCGGCACTACGACGACCTGGGGCTGCTCGCCCCGGCGTGGACGGACCCTGCGTCCGGCTACCGGTACTACCGGCCGGCCCAGGCGCGGGACGCGCTGATGATCGGGCTGCTGCGGGCGATGGACGTCCCGCTGCCGGTCGTGGCGCGCGTCCTGTCCGGGGACGAGCGCGCCGAGCTGAAGGCGGCGCGGGACCGCATCGAGGCCGACGTCGCCAGGCGGCGGCGCGGGCTGCGGCTCCTGGACCGCGTGCTCGCCGAGGGGCTGCCGGAGCACGAGGTGTCGCTCGTCCGGGAACCGGCGCGGCGGGTGTTCACCGCCCGCGAGCCCGCGACGCCCGCGACGATCCCCGATGCGACGGGGGCGTGCGTGGCCCGGCTGCTGCCCCGGATGTCGCCCGGCGGCCTGCTGGTCGGGCTGTTCCCGCTGGACATGGCGGAGGAGTTCGACGTCCGCGTGACCGTCGAGGCGCCGGACGGCGACGACCTCCTGCCCGGCGGCATGTTCGCCTCGGCCGTCCATGTCGGCCCGTACGAGGAGATTCCGCTCACCGTCCACGGCGTGCTCGCGTGGTTCGGCGACCACGGGCACACGCCCGCGGGGCCGGTCCGCGAGGTGTACCTCAGCGACCCCGCGACCACGCCGCCCGAGCGCCTGGAGACCCGGGTGCAGATACGAGTGGAGGACTCCCAGTGAGCGAAGTGAACGTGCCCCTGAAGGAGACGGGGGCGAGCTGGTACGAGGCGGCGGAGGAACCAGAGCTGGTGGAGCACGGCCCCGTGTCGGGCCTGGCCGTGACCGGGCGCGGTGAGCCGGGAGGCGCGGCCTACGGCCAGAGCGTGGGCGCGCTGTACGCCGTCATGGGTGCGCTCGGTGCGCCGATGGTGCCGCTGGAAGGACGCTGGTGGGTCGAGGACGAGCGCTCACCGTTCGACGTGCCGCGCGACGAGTGGTGGTGGCACCTGTTCCTCCGGCTCCCGGACGACATCACTTCGGTGGACGCGGTCGTCGAACGGGTGCGGCCGGGGATGCCCGCGGCGTGCCGCGTCCAGCGCGTGACGTTCACCGACGGGCTGTGCGTCCAGATGCTTCACCGCGGGCCTTACTCGGAGGAGCCCGCGTCCCTCGCCCGCATGGTCGCGCTCATCGAGGCGGAGGGTCTCGTCCGGAACGGCCTGCACCACGAGATCTACCTGTCGGATCCCGGTGAGGCCGACCCGGCGAAGATGCGCACGATCCTCCGCCAGCCCGTCCGGTAGGCGGGACCGCGCGCTGTCGGCGGCCTCCCGGACGGGCGTAGTTTCACGGTAAACGAGCTCTTACGGACCGGGGTGGGCGGCGTCATGGGTGACCTTCGGGTGAAATCGGGCGAGGTCGAGCTGGCGGTGCGGGTGCGCGGTGCGGAGCGCCGGCCGACGGTCGTCCTCGTGCACGGCTACCCGGACACGAGCGCGATGTGGGACGAGGTGGCCGAGCGGCTCGCCGGCCGGTTCCGCGTCGTCGCCTACGACGTGCGCGGCGCCGGAGCCTCGACCGTGCCCGCCGACCCGCTCGACTACGGGCTCGACGCGCTGATGGGCGATCTCCAGGCTGTTCTGGACGGGGTCGGTGCCGAGGAGCCCGTGCACCTCGTGGGGCATGACTGGGGCTCGGTCCAGGGCTGGGAGGCCGTCATCGGGGACCTGCTGCGGGGCCGCGTCGCGTCCTTCACCTCGATCTCCGGCCCGGACCGGCGGCACATGGCGCGCTGGGCGCGGGAGGCCGTCCGGTCCGGGCCGCGCGGGGTGGCGGAGGTCGTCGGGCAGGCGCGGCGGAGCGTCTACATGCCGGTGCTGATGGCGCCGAAGGTCGGGGAGGCCGCGGCGCGCGTCCTGGCCACCGGGTTCCCGCGGCTGCTGGGGCTGCGCGAGGGCGCCGAGCCGCGCTCCGGTCACCCGGCGGCCACCCTGGCGGCGGACGCGCGCAACGGGCTCGGCCTGTACCGCGCGAACATGGGCCGACGCCGTGGAGGCGGGGCCGGGCCCGCCGACGAGGGCCGGACCGACGTGCCCGTGCAGCTCATCGTCCCGACCAAGGACCGGTACGGGTCGCGGTCGCTGCTGCTGTCGGCCCGCGGCCCGGTGGCGCGGCTGTACGTGCGGCGTGCGCCCGCCGGGCACTGGATGGCGCGCAGCCACCCGGACCTCGTCGCCCGCTGGGTCACCGAGTTCGTGGAGCACATCGAGGGCGGACCGGAGACGCAGGCCCTCGCCCGCGCCCGCGCGGCGGGAGTGCCGGGCAGGGACTTCGGCGGCGATCTCGTCGTCGTCACCGGGGCGGGCAGCGGTATCGGCCGCGCCACCGCCCACGCCTTCGCCGCAGAAGGGGGAAGCGTGGTCGTCGCAGACATCGATGAGGGCGCGGCCAAGCGCACCGTGGACGAGATCACCGCGGCCGGTGGCGAAGCCCACGCGTACAGCGTCGATGTCGCCGACGCGGACGCGATGGCGCGGTTCGCCGACTACGTCCGTGACTCGTTCGGCGTACCGGACGTCGTCGTCAACAACGCGGGCATCGCCATGGCCGGCTCACTCCTCGACACACCGGAGGAGGACTGGGCGCGCATCCGCGCCATCAATGTGGACGGCATGTACCGGGGCTGCCGCCTGTTCGGACGGCAGATGATGGAGCGCGGGGAAGGCGGCCACATCGTCAACATCTCGTCCATGGTGGCGTACCTGCCGAGCCCCGAACTGCCCGCGTACGGGGCCACCAAGGCGGCGGTGCTCCAGATGACCGAGTGCTTCCGCCTCGACATGGACCGCTACGGCGTCGGCGTCTCCGCCATCTGCCCCGGAGCGATCGACACGCCCATCACCGGCCGGACCCGTTTCGTGGGCATGGCCCCAGGCGTGGACAACGAGCTGCGTGAGCGGATGGGACGCGCGGTAGAGCGACGTGGATTCCCGCCAGAGAAGGTGGCACGGGCCGTCCTGCGGGCGGTCCGGCAGGACACACCGGTCGTGTACGTCGCGGCAGAAGCCCGCCTGGGCCGCGCCCTCTCCCGGGTGTCGCCGACCGCGAACCGGGCGATCGGCCGCATCGGCCGCCGCGCGGGAGACCGGTTCCTGGCGGACGTGGGACGCCGCCACGGCTGACCTCAGACGAGCTGCCCGCTCCGGCGGAGCGTCTGTGTCGGGGTCTCTCCGAACCGCTGCCGGTAGTGGGCGGCGAACCGGCTCATGTGGACGTATCCGGCGGCACCGGCGACATCGGTGACCGTGCGCGGGCCCGGCCGGGCTTCGATCAGCGCGGTCCGGGCATGGTCGAGCCGGACCCCGCGCAGAAGCTGCGTCGGGGTCAGCCCCCACTGGTCCTGGCAGATCGTCTGGAGCTGCCTGACACCGATCCCCACCGCCGTGGCGATGTCGACGACGCCGATCGGACGGTCGTGGTGGGCCTCGATCCACTCCCGGATCGCCCCGGCGAGATGGTGCGGGGCCCGGGGCGGCGCCTCCGCGAGCCGCTCGGTGGCGGTGTGCGGCAGGCCCAGGAGGACGGCGGTGAGCAGCGACTCCTCCAGGTTCCGCGCCGCCAGCGGATGCAGCTGCCCCTCTTCCTCCGCGGTGACGTGGTCGAGCACGTCGCACACGTGCCGCCAGGTCCGTTCCACGATCGAGGACGGCAGGATGGCCGGGCCGTCCACGCTGTGGAAACGCAGCGGCGGGGTGTGCCGCCGCCCCAGCTGCCCGGCGAGGTGGTCGGCGAGCCGGCCGGTGCTCGTGGCGATGACGAGGCACCCCAGCAGCGGGTCGGGCGTCATCCGCATCGCCTCGTCATGCGACAGGACGAGGCTCCCACCGGCCGTGTCGCGGCTCTTCGTGGCCCGGTACTCGACGCCCATCGGCGCGATCGGCGCGCACATGGCGAAGTGCCCCTCGGTCGGGGGCGTGTCCACGATGACCCCGCCGCCCCCGTAGCGCACCCACACGAGGGTGACCGCGCCCACGCTGACGGCGTTGACCAGACCGTCTAACGGGACGTCCGGCTCACGGGCATGGAGGTCGTGCCCAACGGCGAATGGTTCGACCGTGTCGTGCAGGACGCCGATGTCCTTGCTGGCGACCCGCTGGTGAGCGGACAGGGGCGGCGGGGTTCGGGGAGCAGTCATGGTCGTGTCGGTGGCGTTTCCTGAGGGTCGGCGGACAGGACACCCCGCGCACGTAGCCGCGGCATGACCTCGTCCGCGAAGTAGCCGAGTTCGTCAGCGTAATTGAGGAACGACAGAGCGATACCGTCGAATCCCGCACTCGCGAACTCCGCGAGGGCGTCCGCGACGGTGTCCGGGTCGCCGACCAGCGGGCAGCTCCCGTGACCGGCGGCGAACCTTCCCCGGTAGACCTGCAGCATCTCGGGCGTGAACGACTGCGCGTGCAGGCCCTGCAGCCGCATCACCTCGTCCACGGCGGGCCAGTCGGCGTGCTCGTCGGCGTAGTAGCGCAGGAAGTCCTCCGCCTCGGCCTTCGTCGGGCGGCACACCACGTGGCCGAGCGTGAAGACCCCGACCGCCCGGCCGTGGGACGCGGCCTCCGCGCGGATGGCCCGGACGATCTCCGCCCCGTCATCGGGGCCGCCGACGACGGTGAACGCGCGGTCGGCGTTGCGTGCGGCGAAGGAACGGCCCTGCGCGGACGAGCCCGCGTTGATGACCGGGAGGCCGTGCCCGTTGTACGGCTTGGGTCTTCCCACGACATTCTTCAGCTGGAAGAACTCCCCCTCGTGGTCGAAAGGCTCGTCGACCGACCAGATGCGTTTGACGACGTCCCACCATTCCTGCGCGAGCGCGTACCGCGTGTCGTGGTCGTCGGGCAGGGTGAGCCTGAACATCTCGTATTCGGGTGCGTGCCACCCCGCGACGATGTTCAGCCCGATCCGGCCCTTGCTGAGATGGTCGGCGGTCGCGAGCTGCTTGGCCGCGACGACCGGATGGTGGAACGCGGTGTGGACGGTGCTGAAAACGCGGATGCGGCTCGTGGCGGCCAGCAGCCCGGACGCCCATACCAGCGGGTCGAGGGCGCTTCTGTGGAAGTCGGTATCGGGACCCCAGTCGGTCCAGCGCGCGACGGGCAGCAGGAAGTCGATGCCCTTCTCATCCGCCAGCCGGGCGAGACGGAGATTGTCGTCCCAGGTCGCGTGCCACCTTTCCGGGGCGTTCGTGATCGCGAGCCCCGATTCGGTGTTCGGTGAGAACAAGCCCAGCTGGAAACCCATGCCGACCCCTCTTCGTCCGTGCCGCGTCCGGCATTGCCCGCCCAGTATCGGAAGCGTCCGGGACACCGGGCAATGTCCAGCCCGCCCAGAGCGGGGTGCCCGTAGAGTGATCTGCATGGCCACGTGGGATGACGTGCGGCGCAGCACGCCGGAGGAACGATGAAGGCGCGGGTCCTCACCCTCAACACGCTGTTCCAAGGCAACTCCCGGGCCCGGCTGGGCGTGCTGGCCGGAATCCTGGAGGAGGCCGACTACGACGTGGTCTGCCTCCAGGAGGTCATATCTCCGCTGAACCTCGCCCGTCTCCGGCGTGCCGTGAAGTCGTACCCGCACGTCGCGCACGCGTCGGCCTTCCCCGTGGTGCGCGGCGGTCTGGTGACCCTCTCCCGTCTGCCGATCGTCCGCCGGCACTACCGCGCGTTCACCCCCACCCGCCCGGCGCGCCCGGAATGGCTGATGCGCAAGGGCGCGCTTTTCACGCGCGTCCGCCTGCCCGGCCCCGGCGGTTTCCTGACGGTCGTGAACACGCACCTCTCCGCGAACATGGACATGGACTGGGCGCCGTCCAACGTGTACACGAAGACCGAGGAATCCGAACTGCGCGAACTCGCCGCCCACATCGGCAGGGTGGACGCGGCGGAACCCATGGTCGTCATGGGCGACTTCAACGTCCCCCGCGACCATCGCCTGTTCCGGGATTTCGCGTCAGCCGCCGGTTTGCGGGACGCGCTGAACGGTGACACGGCCACCACTTACAACCCGGACTATGCCGCGATCGGCCCCATTGACCAAATGCTCATCCGACCGGGGATGGACGCCACCGCCCGTGTTGTCTTCAAGGACCGCATCCGCCTTCCCGATGGCACCGAGACGTATCTGTCCGACCACTACGGCATAGCGGCGACCATCACCGCCGCGGTCTGACCCGGCCCGACATGATCGTCGAGCGGGCCTCCCCGGGCGTTAGGCTGCCGGTATGTGCGAGACGGCAGGCACGCCCGGGGAGGCTTCGGCGGCCATGCCGCGCCCGGCGGCGGGGACGGCGGTCGACCCGATCGCGCTGGAACCGGTCGACGAGATCGAGATCCTGACCCTGGTCGACAACGTCTACGACGCGCTGCTCACCAGCGACGAGCGCACCCGCCGCGCGGGCTTCGGCGCGGGCGCGGTGACCGCGCGGCAGTTCGACGGCGACCGGACCTTCACCGGGATGATCGCGGAGCACGGGTTCTCCGCGCTGGTCACCGTGCGCCGGGCGGGCCGCTCCCACACGCTGCTGTTCGACACGGGCCTGTCCCCGGACGCGATGGTGACCAACGCCGACCGGCTGGGCATCGGCCTCGGTGACGTCCAGGCCGTGGTCCTCAGCCACGGGCACTTCGACCACGCGGGCGGGCTGGCCGGGCTGGCGGGCGCCCGCGGCGTCCGGTCGCTGCCGATGGTGCTGCACCCCCTGGTGTGGACGAGGCGCCGGCTGGCGGTCCCCGGCAAGGAGGTGGAGGAGCTCCCCACGCTGAGCAAGCGGGCCTTGGAGGGGGAGGGTTTCGCCGTCGTGGAACGCCGCGAGCCCTCGCTCCTCCTGGACGGCAGCGTGCTGATCACCGGCGAGGTCGACCGCACCACCGAGTTCGAGCGCGGAATGCCGCCCCCGCACCAGGCGTGGACGGGCGGCGAGTGGGTCCACGACCCGCTGGTGATCGACGACCAGGCGCTCATCGTGAACGTCCGCGACCGGGGGCTCGTCGTGCTGACGGGCTGCGGGCACTCGGGCGCGGTCAACATCGTCCGGCACGCGCAGCGGCTGACCGGCGTCGACCGCCTGCACGGCCTCCTCGGCGGGTTCCACCTGGGCGGCCCGGCGTTCGAACCGATCATCCCGCCCACCGTCCAGGCGCTGACCGAGTTCGCCCCGAACCTCGTGGTCCCGGGCCACTGCACGGGCTGGCGCGCCCAGCACGCGCTGGCCGCCGCCCTGCCCGACGCCTGGGTGCAGGGCAGCAGCGGCACCGCGTACCGCCTGTCCGCCGCGTCCGCCAACTGATCCGGCCCGGCCGCCGCGAGCGGTCGGCCGCGGTCAGGAGCGCTTCGGTTCGAGGTGCAGGGCGGTGATCCCGCAGTCGAACGGGCGGGCCGCGACGAGCTGGAACCGCTGGTGGCCGTCCACCTCGGGGAACACGGGCAGCCCCGCACCCAGCGAGGCCGGGTTGACGAGCAGGTGGAGCTCGTCGATCAGCTCCCGCGCGATCAGGTTCGTCACGAGCGTGCTGCCCCCGTAGGCCATCAGGTCGCCGCCGGGCTGCGCCTTCAGCCCGTTCAAGATCTCCGAGAGGTCGCCCCCGGCGACGACGGCGTTCTTCCACGGCGACTCGGTGAGCGAGTCGGAGATGACGACCTTGGGGGTGTTGTTCATCCAGTCGATGGACTTCTGGTCCTCGCCCTCCGGGCCGCTCTCCCAGGCGGGGATGAAGCCCTCGGCGAGCTTGCGGCCCAGCACGATCGTGTCGACCGAACCGGACAGCGCGTCGAGGTAGGCGTTGATGTCGTCCGTCCAGGGGAAGGTCATCCAGTCCATCTCGCCGTTCGGGCCGCCCATGTAGCCGTCGAGGGAGGTCTGGACCTGCAGCTTGAGCTTGCGCATGGGTTCGTCCTTTCGAGTCAGGTAGTGCCGGCCGGGCGGCGGACCCCGCCGTCCCGATAGCCCGAACACTGGCGGAACCCGTTTACGAAATGTTTACGGCCGCCGTGCCGCGCCACCTGACGTGCCCGAACGGGCAGGTGAATCACTGGAACGCCCGGTGTCCGACCGTCGCAGGGCGGGCGCCGGAACCGGACCGGGCGGGCGACGGAAACGGTGCCCTTGGGTAACTTGGCGGTGTCACGTCGGGAGAGGAGGAGCCATGTCGTCCTCGACCGTGTCGGGGGCCATCGGCACGGGACGGCTGGTTTCGCAGGCGTCGCGGCGGCGCAACCTCGGGGTCCTGCTGCGGGAGGTGCACCGCGACGGCGCGGTGTCGCGCACCGAGTTGGCCGACCGGATGGGCGTCAACCGGAGCACGATCCTGACGCTGATCAGCAAGCTCGCGGCGACGGGCCTGGTGCGCGAGGAGACGTCGGCGACGACGGGCCGCGCCGGGCGGCCTTCGCTGGTGGTCCGTCCCGAGACCGGCCAGGTGTACGTGCTGGCCTTCGACGTCGCGGTGGACCGCCTCGTCGCCGCCAGGGTGGGGCTCGGCGGCACGGTGCTGGAGCGCAGGGCGGCGGCACGGCGCCGCGGCAACGACGACCTGGACGAGGTCGTCACCGTCCTCGCCGGCTTCGGTGCCGAGCTCGTGGCGTCTGCACCGCCGGACGCGACGTGCGTCGGCGTAGGCGCGTCCTACTGCGGCCTGATTAGGGCCGCGGACGGGAAGGTGCGGCTGGTGCCCACCATCGGCTGGACGGATCTCGACTTCGGCCCGGCGCTCGGCCGCCGCCTCGGGCTCGGGCTGCCCGTGGCGGTCGGCAACGAGGCCCACCTGGGCGCGCTGGCCGAGCACGAGCGCGGCGCGGGCGCCGGCAGCAGAAACCTCGTCTACCTCCACGGCGACGTGGGCGTGGGCGGCGGCATCATCGTCGGCGGCAGGCTGCTGGACGGCGACGAGGGCTACGCCGCCGAACTCGGTCATATGATCGTCAACCCCTACGACGGGCGGCCCTGCAACTGCGGTTCGCGGGGCTGCCTGGAGGCGGAGGTCGGCGAGGAGGCGCTGCTGGAGGCGGCCGGACGCACCGGCGGGCCGCTCGGCCGCGAGGGCGTGCGGGGCGTGGTGCAGGCGGCGGAGCGCGGCGACGCGGCCGCCCGCGCGGCGTTGGACCGGGTCGGCGACTGGCTCGGCATCGGCGTCGCCAACCTGATCAACCTGTTCAACCCCCGTGTCGTGATCTTCGGCGGCATGCTGAGCGAGATCTACCGCGGCGCGGCGGCCCAGGTGGACACCCGCGTGCAGAACAGCGTCCTGCCGGTCTCCCGGGAGCGCGTCGCGCTCCGGACGGCGGCGCTCGGGTACGACTCGACCCTCGCGGGCGCGGCCGAACTGGGGTTCGCCGCGCTGCTGGCCGACCCCCTGGGCGCGCTGGGCCGCTGAGCGCGGCGCGCTAGTTGAGGACCAGGAAGACGATGCCGCCGATGAGGTGCGCGAGGACGGTCACCACCAGGACGGCGATGAACACGGCCTTGGCCGTCGGGTGGTCGAACATGGACCCGGGGCGGCTGCGGTGCGACGACCGGTCCTGGGCCTGCCGTTCGAGCTGCTCCAGGGACGGCAGGAAGGACGGGCGCTTCAAGGCCATCGGATCTCCTCCCCGGTTGCGTGGTCGTCACCCTGGTCAACGCGCGGCAAAGCGGGGTTAGTCCCCGCGATTCACTCCCGCGGGGGACCGGTGCCGCTCCAGGGAGGGAGGCTCCGCCCAGGGCGCGCCGCGGAGCATGAAGGCGTTCACGCTAAGGAGGACGCCATGACCACCGCCCGCCCGGTCCCCCGATGGGCCGATGTCGTCGCCCACATCATCCCGTTCACCGTGCTGCCGTCCGGAATATGGCGGATCGCACTCGGCCTCGGGGTGCCGATGGGCTTCGGGAACGGAAGCGAGCTCACCGACTTCCCGCATCCGATCGGGACGCCCTACGTCTTCTCCCTGAGCATCCTCGCGGAGCTCTTCGCGCTGCTCGCGATCGGGCTGGTGCGCCCCTGGGGCGAGGTCTTCCCGCGCTGGTTCCCGCTGATCGCGGGGCGCCGGGTGCCCGTCTCGTTCGCCGTCGGGGCGGCGTCGCTCGGCGCCGCCGCGGTCACCTACCTCAGCGTGGACACGGCGTTCGTCTGGGACGAGGCCATGGCGCTGCCCGGCAGCCCGGACGGGTTCGCGGAGACCGTGATGACCGCCGCCTACGCGCCCTGCCTCGCCTGGGGACCGCTGCTGGCGGTCGTGACCGTCCACTACTACCGCCGCCGCACCGCGCGCCCGGCCCCCTCCCTGGCTGACGCGGCGGCGCCGGTTCGCTGACTCGCGGTGTGCTAGCTCGTGCGGAGGTCGGTGATGGTGATCGGCTGCTTCGGTTCGCCGTCGTCGGCGCCGCTGTCCAAGCCCGCCTTGGCGACCTTGTCCACGACGTCCATGCCGCCGGTGACGCGGCCGATGACCGGGTAGCTCGCGGGCAGGTTGGGAGCGTCCTCGTAGAGGATGAAGAACTGGCTGCCGTTGGTGTCCGGCCCCGCGTTGGCCATCGCCACGACGCCCCGGGAGTAGCGGGCGCCGGTCGTGTTCTCGTTGGCGAACTGGTAGCCGGGGCCGCCGGTCCCGCCGCCCGAGGGGTCGCCGCACTGCAGGACCTTCAGCGTCGGGTTCGTCGTGAGCCGGTGGCACTTGGTGTCGTCGTAGAAGTTCTTGCTCGCGAGGAAGGCGAGGGAGTTCACCGCGCACGGGGCCTTCGCGGCGTCCAACTCCACTTCGACCGCCCCGAGGCTGGTCCGAATCGTGGCGGCGGACGGAAGCCGCGAGGCCTCGGACGGGGGCGTTCCGACGTCCTTGATGTCACCGCTGGCGGGCGTATAGGTGCAGTCCTGGGCGGCGGCGGCCGTGGGAGTCACCTGAGTCACCGGTCGTCCGCCCTCGGCGGGGCCGTTCAGTTCCCGGTAGACCACCGTGGCGGCGACCCCGACGGCGGCCAGCAGCACGACGGACGCGGCCACGGCGGTGATCACCAGCGGACGGTTGCCCCGCCGCGGCGCAGCCGGGTACGGATGCCCGGCCGGAGCCGGGACGGGGGGCGGGAACGCCGCGGCAGGGGGCGCGTGCGGGAACGGAGGCGCGGTGGCCGCGGCCCCCGGCCAGGCGCCCGGCTCGCCGGCCGGTTCCCGCGCGGGCGGCGCGCCCGCGGGCAGGGCCGAGGAGGCGGCGGAAGTGCCCTCCGCCAGGAGGTTCGCGTCGGAGCCGGTCCCGAGCAGTCGCTGCAGCACCTGGAGCGCGGTGGGACGGCTCGCCGGCTCCTTCGCCAGGCAGGACGCGACGAGGTCGCGCAGGTCGCCGGTCAGCGCGCCCAGGTCGGGCTCGCCGTGCAGGATCCGCTGCATGATCGCCGGGACGGAGTCGCTGCCGAACGGCGGCGTCCCGTTCGCCGCGAACGCCATCGTGCAGCCCCACGCGAACATGTCCAGGGGCGCGCCGCCCGCGGACCCCGCCACCTGCTCCGGCGCCATGAAGGCCGGGGTGCCCACGGCGCCGGTCATGGTCGCGGACGTGGCGTCCAGCGAGCGGGCGATGCCGAAGTCGATGACCCGCGGGCCGTCCGCGCCCAGCAGCACGTTGGCGGGCTTGAAGTCGCGGTGGACGACGCCCGCCTCGTGGATCGCCGCGAGCGCGGTCGCGGTGCCGATGGCGAGCCCGGTCAGCTCGGCGCCGCCGATCACGCCGCGCCCGGTGACCAGCTCCCGCAGCGACGGCCCCTCGATGTACTCGCTCACGATGTACGGCGGCTCGGCGTCGGCGTCGGCCGCGAGGATGGGCGCGGTGCAGAACGGGGCGACGCTCCGTGCCGCGACCAGCTCCCGCTCGAACGCGGTGCGGGCGCGGGCGTCGCTCCGGAAGTCCGCGTGCAGGAGCTTCACCGCGACCCGCTGCCCGGTGCCGGACTCCCCGAGGAAGACGCTGCCCTGCGCGCCCTCCCCGATCCGGGCGGTCAGCCGGAAACCGCCGACCTCCCGGGGGTCGTTCGGGCGCAGCGGGCGGGTGCCGGGCATTCGTTACCTCCAACGCGGAAGCGGCGTGAGCAGGCTATCCATGATCGCCCGCACCGCGCCCGGGAGCTCAGCGCGATCCGGCGGGCTCGCGGGAGGACGCGATCAGGTCGCGGTACCAGGTGAAGGACTTCTTCGGCGTGCGCTTCTGGGTCTCGTAGTCCACGTGGACGAGGCCGAACCGCGGGTGGTAGCCCTCCGACCATTCGAAGTTGTCCAGGAGGGACCACGCGTAGTAGCCGCGGATGTCGATGCCCTCGTCGATGGCGGTCCGCATGGCCTTGATGTGGGCGTCCAGGAAGTCGATGCGGGCGGAGTCGTCCACGGTGCCGTCCGGGCCGATCTCGTCCGGGAACGAGCAGCCGTTCTCGGTGATGTAGAGCGGGGGCAGGTCGTACCTGGAGGCGAGCGTACGCAGCAGTGACAGGAACGCGTCGGGGACGATCGGCCAGCCCATCCCGGTCGTCGGATACTCGGTGATGTCCACGATGTCGAAGGGGAGCGGCCCTTCGGACGGCGTCGCCAGCCGGGTCGGCTGGTAGTAGTTCACGCCCAGGAAATCGAGGGGTGCGGCGATGACGGCGAGGTCCTCGGGACGGACGAACGGCGCCCCGTCCATGAGATCGGGGTAGCGGCCGGTCAGGACGGGGTCGGTGAACAGCCGGTTCATGAACGCGTCGAAGGCGTCCGCGGCGGGCTGGTCCTCCGGCGTCGCCGCCCATGCCGGGGAGTAGTGGTTCGTCAGGCCGACGTTGCGGGCGTTCCTGCTGCGCAGGGCGTGCACGGCCAGGCCGTGGGCGAGGAGCTGGTGGTGCGCGGTGGGGAGCGCGTCGAGCATGAGCGCCCGGCCGGGAGCGTAGACGCCGAACGCGTAGCCGTAGGCCATCACGACCACCGGCTCGTTGAGGGTTATCCACATGTCGACGCGGTCGGCGAGCCGCTCGGCGGCGAGGTAGGAGAATTCGGCGAACCGGTAGGCGGTGTCACGTTCCATCCAGCCGCCCGCGTCTTCCAGCGGTTGCGGGAGGTCCCAGTGGTAGAGCGTCGCGGCGGGGGAGATGCCGGCGGCGAGGAGGCCGTCCACGAGCCGGTCGTAGAAGTCGAGCCCCTTCGTGTTGACCGGGCCGATCCCGGCCGGTTGGACGCGCGGCCACGCGATCGAGAACCGGTAGGAATCGACGCCGAGGTCCTTCATGAGCGCGACGTCCGCGGGCCACCGGTGATAGTGGTCACACGCGACGTCGCCGGTGTGGCCGTCGCGGACGCGTCCCGGCGTGCGGGAGAACGTGTCCCAGGTGGACGGGCCGCGCCCGTCCTCGTCCACCGCGCCCTCGACCTGGTACGCGGCGGTGGCGACACCCCAGCGGAACCCTTCCGGCAGCCCCATCGCGCCCCTCCTCGACATGACCCGCGCGAAAACGCGAATAGCCTTCGGATATTAGGGGCTCGGGTGGTGTGCGCGGAAGACTCACCTGACCCCGGGGGGCGACCGCCGGCCCGCGGATGCCGAGGTCCGCCGCGTTGGGGTGACAATGGTGGGGTGACCGAGATCCGGACTCCGCTCCGCCGTCGTCCAGCCCAGCGCCGCAGTGCCGAACGCGTCCAGCGGATGCTCGACGCCTGCGCGGACATCCTCGACGAGGACGGCTACGACGGCCTCACCACGACGCGCATCGCCCAGCGCGCCGACGTGGCGATCGGCTCGGTGTACCAGTTCTTCCCCGACAAGCGCGCGGTCGCGCAGGCCCTGGCCCTGCGCAACCTGGAGGTCTTCGGCGAGCGGGTCTCGGCGCGGCTGGCCGAGGGCGACTTCGCCGAATGGTCCGACACGGTCGGCGCGATCATCGAGATCTTCGTCGAGATGCACCGGACCGTGCCGGGCTTCCGCATCCTGCGGTTCGGCGACGTCGCGGACGTCAACCTGCTCGACTCCGACGCCGACAACAACGCGGTCGTGGCCGAGACGCTCCGGCAGATGATCGTCGAGACCTTCGACCTGCGGGACACCCCCGGCCTGGCCACCGCCCTCGCCATCTCGGTGGAGGCGGGCGACGCCGTCCTGAAGATGGCGTTCCGCAGCGACCCGGCCGGCGACCCGGTGATCGTCGCCGAGGCGGAGCGGCTCATCCACAGCTACCTCGCCTCGCACATCGAAGATTCCTGACCTGTCACACTCATCCGTGACAGATCTCGCAAAGGCTCAGGAACGGGTGAGTCCGCTGGACGGACAAGGGCTCCAGGCGCACACCAGGCTGCTGATCAGGCAGCGGATACGCCTGATGGTGAACCAGTACGAAGTGCACGCCGAGGCGCCGGGCGGCAAGGAAGGCGAGCTGCTCGCCTTCGCCCAGCAGAAGCGCATGGCGTTCAAGGAGCAGGTCACCCTCTACACGGATGACACGAAGTCCCGGCCGATCCTCGGCTTCAAGGCCCGCAAGCGCATCGACCTCGCCTCCGCGTACGACATCACGGACGCCGACGGGCGGGCGATCGGCGTCTTCCGCAAGGACTTCAAGAAGTCGCTGCTCGCCTCCACGTGGCACCTCGAACAGCCCGGCCTCGGCGTGACGACGGGCAGCGAGCGCAACAAGGCCCTCGCCGTCCTGCGGCGCGTCTGGCAGTTCATCCCCTGGGTGGACGCGCTCCCGTTCGCGTGGCCGTACCACTTCGACTTCTACGCCGGCGACCAGCTCGTCTTCTCCGTCGACAAGAAGTTCGGCATCCGCGACCGCTACGTCGTCGAGATCCACGACCCGCGCCTGGACCGCCGCCTGGTGATAGCCCAGGCCGTCGGCCTGGACGCCCTCCAATCCCGTTGAGCCGAGCGTGCCGGGAGGCGGGTCGTAGGCGACTGAAAGGGGCGGCTGAGGGGGTCGGTTG
>NZ_SMKB01000553.1:0-535 GCF_004348575.1 Actinomadura sp. 7K534 | reverse complement strand
GGTCACCGGCCCCCTCGGTCACCGGCCCCCTCGGTCACCAGTCATCCCGGTCACCCGGTCACGTCGGTCACCCGGTCACCTCGGTCACCCGGTCACTGCGGCAGCAACCTGGTCACCCTGGCTACTCCGGCAACTCCGGTCATTCCGGCGGGGGCCGTCCAGTTTGGCGATCTATCTCGATCTTGCTCGGGTTAGTTGCGGGCGGTGGTGGGGCGGCCTTCGAAGGCGATTGCGACGACGTTGAGTGCGGGGCCTTCCAAGCGCATGACCCGGCGTTTGCGGCCCGTGGCCCTTGGGGTCCAGGCTCACCACCGTCAGGTAGCGCCCTCATCGGTCAACTCCTGCCCTGCTCTCGGGCCTGGGTCACCAACCGGCCGACCAGTTCCTGATCGACTCCGGCCATCTCCGTGGTTGGGGTTGTCGGCCTCGACGCTTACGGCCTACCCGACGCCCTCGGCGCCGGGTAGGCCGTGAGCGGCCGTTGCCGTGTGCGGTGATGGTTGCGTGGTCGTTGGGGAGTCGTGCGGGGGTGCTG
>NZ_SMKB01000007.1:0-79001 GCF_004348575.1 Actinomadura sp. 7K534 | reverse complement strand
AAGAGACAGGGTGAAGACTTACGGGGCCACCTCGGCGGCGGTCGCGGTGGCGGCAGCGGTGGGCGGCAAGGCGGTCGATGCCGATTCCGCCTGGTATCGGGCGCTGGCCAAGCCTGCGTGGCAGCCGCCGGGCTGGACGTTCGGGGTCGTGTGGACGCCGCTCTACGCGTCGATCGCCTGGGCGAGCGGGCGGGCGCTGCTCAGGTCCCGGGGGCGGGAGCAGCGGGCACTGGCCGCCAGCCTGGGGGTCAACCTGGCGTTGAACGCGGCGTGGAACGTCCTCTTCTTCCGTCGGCGCAGCACGGCCGCGGGAGTCGTCGGCACGGTCCTGCTGGACGTGAGCAACGCCGAGTTGATCCGGCGCACGGCACGCGCCGATGGCGCCGCGGGTGCCGCGCTCGTCCCGTACGCGGTGTGGTGCCTGTTCGCCACCGCGCTGAACAGCGATATCGCCTACCGGAACCGTCCCGCCCGCCGGTGATGAGCACCTCGATCATGCTCTTCACCCGTGATCTCCGGGTGCGGGACAACCCGGCGCTGGCCGCCGCGTGCGAGGCCGGCCGGGTCGTTCCGGTGTTCGTGCTCGACGATGCGATCCTGGACGGTCCGTTCGCCGTGCCGAATCGCGTCCGGTTCCTTCTGGACAGCCTCGCGGACCTCCGGCGATCGCTGCGCGAGCTGGGCGGCGACCTGGTGGTGGTGCGCGGTGACCCGGTCGCGGAGGTGGCGCGGCTGGCCGAGAAGACGCGTGCCGGGTCGCTCTTCATCGCCGACGAGCGGTCGGCGTTCGCCACCCGGCGCCTCAACGGACTCCGGCAGCTCGGGCTGGACATCTCGGTGCATCCCGGCATTACCGTCGTCCCGCCGGGTGACCTCACGCCCGCCGGCGGTGACCACTACCGCGTGTTCACGCCGTACTGGCGGGCCTGGGAGGCGGCCCGGTGGCGGCCGCTCGCGGACGTGCCCGAGGCGGTCCGCCTGCCGTCCGGTGTCAGGGCGGGACCGCTGCCGCGGCTCGCCGATCTGATACCGGGCTCGCCCTCGCCCGAGCTCGCCCCCGGCGGCGAGCGGAAGGGGCGGGAGCGCCTGGCGGCGTGGCTCCGGCAGGACGCCGCGGCGTACGACGACGTCCACGACGACCTCGCCGCCGACCGGACGTCCCGGCTCGGCCCGTACCTGAAGTTCGGCTGCGTCTCACCGCGGGAACTGGCGGAGGCCGGGCCGGACGCGTTCCGCCGCCAGCTGGCGTGGCGCGACTTCCACCACCAGGTCGCCGCGGCGTTCCCGGCGCTGCCCAGGGAGGACTACCGGCCGCGCGACCGGCGATGGAGCGACGCCAAGGACGCCCTCACCGCGTGGTGCGACGGCATGACCGGCGTCCCGATCGTGGACGCGGGCATGCGCCAGCTGCACCGCGAGGGCTTCATGCACAACCGCGCCCGGCTCATCACCGCGTCGTTCCTGACCCGCGACCTCGGGATCGACTGGCGGGACGGCCTGCGCCACTTCGGCGACTGGCTCGCCGACGGCGACATCGCCGACAACGCGGGGAACTGGCAGTGGGTGGCCGGCACCGGGAACAGCACCCGCCCGGACCGCGTCATGAACCCGCTGCGGCAGGCGTCCCGGTTCGACCCGCGCGGCGACTACGTCCGCAGATACGTGCGCGAACTCGCCGGCGTCGAGGGTTCCCGCGTCCATCGCCCATGGACCCTGCCCAAGTCCCAGCGCGACGCCCTCGACTACCCCCGGCCCATCCTCCTCCCCGAATAGCCGGCCGGTCAGGGGATCTGGAAGTCGTTGGAGAGCGCGACGTCGAGCGACATGTCGAGCCGGCGGTCCATGAACTCGAAGGCGGTCCCGATCATCTCGACGGCGACGTCGCGCTGCTCGGGCGTGATCGGCCGGTCCATGAAGGCCGGCGCCGCGACCCGCCGGCGCCCGGCCAGGTAGTCGAGGCGCAGCCCGGTGTTCGCCTCGGCCTTCTCCGCCAGGGGCGCGGTGTTGTCGAGCAGGATGTCCGTCGCCTCCGACATCGCGCTGACGAGCCACAGCCTCAGCAGCGGGTCCCGATGCCCGGTGGCGAACCCGGTCATCGCGACGCGGTTGTGGCGGTGCACGTCCATCGTCCGGCTCAGGTAGTAGAAGTCGAGCGTGTCGCTGGCGTTCCAGCCGAGCAGCTCGTCGAGGTCGAGTTGCTTCCAGTCGTCGACGAAGAGCGCGTTGCGGGCGATCAGCTCCTCGCCCCAGTCGTTCACGGCGCGTTCCAGGTCGGAGGCCGGCTCGGGATAGCCGACGGCGTAGCGGTGGAAGTCGCGGTAGCCCATGACGTCCATCGCCCACATCGGGACGAACCGCTGGAGGACCTGCGTCGGGGAGATCCGCGGGCCGTGGTGGGCGAGCCACGTGTAGAACGGGTGCCTGCCGCTTCGGGTCCGGCACTCCCGCAGCGCCTGGAGGACCGGCTCCTGGGTGGGGTGGACCGGCGCGTCGGCGGCCGCGACGAGCCCCGCCGGGCCGGTCTCCCGGACGGCGGCGGGGCGGGGCGGAACGTTCGTCGCCGCGTGCTTCAGCGCGTATTCGTGGATCCCGTCCAGGATCTCCCGGAACACATCGATCATGACGTCGGCCAGCTCGCGGGCCCGCCGGCGGCGCTCCCCGTCCAGCACCAGCGACTCGAAGACTCCTTCGGCGCCTTCTCCCTCGGCCTCGATGTGGTGCGCGCCGAAGTACAGCATGGCGAGGCCCGTCCGGTCCGCCAGCCGCCCGGCGACCGCGGAGATGTGCTTGAAGAACAGCTCCCGCGCGCACAGCTCACCGACCTCGGCGTGCGCGAAGCGGAGCAGCGGGTCCCCGCGGTCGGCGGCCGCGATCGACAGGAAGTACATGCAGTGGCCGCGGATCACCTCGTTGGCGTCGGCCTGGAAGAGCCACCACAGGGTGTCGGAGGCGTCCCAGCCCAGCCGCCGGTCGAGCCCCAGCCGTCTCCAGTCCTCCAGGAACAGCCGCGAGTGGGTCTGGTCCTCGAAGGTGTGGACGTTGATGCCGCGCTCCAGGTCGTCGGCCGCACGGGGGTAGCGCAGGACCCATTTGTTCACGTCGCGGAAGCCCATCGCGACCGTCGCCACGCTCGGCAGGATCATCAGGCGTTCCTTCGGCGGCAGCTCGTCCGAGGCCAGCCAGGTGAACAGCGGATGGTCCTCCATGGCGGCGACGCGCCGCTCGACGTACGCCAGGACGTCCTTCACGGTGCCACGCTCCTTGCGTTCGGGGAGACCATGCCGTTCAGGCGATGCCGAACTTGTTCGACAGGGCGACGTCGAGCGAGATCTCGAGCTGCTCGTCGCCGGCGTCGAAGACGGTCTCGATCATGTGGGCCGCCACCTCGCGCGCGGCCGGCGTCAGGGACCGGTCCTTGAAGTGGACGGCGGGCGCCGCGGCGTCCACCGGAGCGTGGTGCGCGATCTCGTGGCGGTCCCCGAGGTAGTCCAGGCGCACGCCGGCGACGGCCTCGGCCTCGTCCGCCAGCGCCTTGGTCCGCCGGAAGAACGGCTCGCCGCTGGTCTCCAGCGCGTTCATGAGCCACAGGCGCAGCACGGGGTCGTCGTGGGCGACGGCGAGTTCGGTGAACTTGACGATGTTGCGGCGGTGCACGTCGGTCTGCGGGTCCAGGTAGCAGAACTCGAGCGTGTCGCTGCTGTTCCACCCGAGGATCTCGTCGAGCCCGAGCTGCTTCCAGTCGTTGAAGAAGAGGGTGTTGTGGGTCGTGAGGTCGGCGGCCCAGGAGTTGACCGCGTGGTGCAGGTCGGTCACCGGCTCGGCGTAGCGCATGGCGTACCTGTTGAGGTCGCGGTACCCCATGATGTCCATCGTCCACATGGGGATGAAGCGCTGGAGGGCCTGGAGCGCGGTGACCCGGTCGCCGCGGTTCTCCAGCCAGGAGTAGAAGGGGTGCGCCTCGCTCCGCTTCCGGCGTGCCATCAGCAGTTTCTGGAGTGGCTCCTGGCTGGGATGGACCGGCCCGTCGGCGACCGGACGCGGTCCGGGCCCGCCGGCGGCGCTCCTGTCGATCATCGGCCGGGCGGGCGGGCGCGGCGGATTGCCGGTGTCGATGTACTTGTGGGCGTAGTCCAGCCACATGTCGAGCTGTGCGGTGAAGATCCTGTAGATGGTGTCGGCCAGATCCAGAGCGCGTGTGCGCTTCCGCTCGTCGAGCCGCTGCTCAACGAACAGGTCCTCGCAGTCCATATGGCCTGTTTCGAGGGCCACGTGGAAGGGCCCCATATAGGGGAGTTCCACGCCGGTCTGCTCGGTGAAGCGGATGGCGATCTTGGAGGCGTGCTTGAAGAAGACCGCCCCGAGCGCCTCCATCATCTCCGACTGGGCGAAGCGCAGCAGCGGGTCGGTGCGGTCGGCGACGGCCATCGACAGGAAGTAGACGCCGTGCTCGCGGGCCACCTCGTTCGTCTCGGCCCGGAACAGCCACCACAGGGTGTCACTGGCCGTCCAGCCCAGCCACTCGTTCAGCCCGAGCCGCTTCCAGTCCTCCAGGAACAGCCGCGAGTGGGTCTGGTCCTCGAAGGTGTGGACGTTGATGCCGCGTTGTAGGTCGTCGGCGGCCTCCGGGTACCGGAACACCCACTTGTTGACGTCCCGGAACCCCATCGAGAACGTCGCCATGGGCGGCATGATCAGCAGCGGGTCCGGAATGGCGCGGTCACCGGAGTTCATCCACTCGAACAGCGGGTGCCGATCGAGGTCCGCTTGGCGTTTGGCCACCAACTGCAGGACGCTCTCCACGAGACCACCTCTCCCCGGCCGATACGGCTTCGCTTGGCTTCCGCCAATTCCTAACAGGGACATGGGCGGCCGGCTTCTTCTCGGATGCGCTCTTTCGGTCGTGCCCGGTCAGCTCTTCGCCAAGTCAGGAACCGGCGGCCGCACCGGGCCATCGAAGAGCGCAAGCAGCGAGAAGCGGAAATAAATTCCGGCATTATGATCCCGGTCATGCATCCACGCTACAAACATGCAGCGTTGATTTATGACAAGGCTCTTCCGGTATTCTCCTTCGGCGCCGCCCCGCGGATCCACAAAATGGTCGCCCGTGCAGTTTCGGTCCGGCCGGGCGCGACCATTGTGGACGTCGGGTGCGGGACGGGCCTGATGCTGCCCCGGCTGCGCGACCGCGTCGGCCCGGACGGGAAGGTCATCGGGCTCGACATGACCGAGCCGATGCTCGACCGGGCGCGGCAGCGCGTCACCCGGGCGGGCTGGAAGAACGTCGAACTGCACCGCGCCGACATGGCGGACTTCGAGCCGGGCGCCCCGGCCGACGCCGCCGTGTTCGTGCTCAGTCTCAGCGCCGCCGACCCGGCGCGGGTCTTCCACCGCACGCTCGACTATCTGCGACCCGGCGGGAGCGTCGTGATCGCCGACGGAATTCCGGCGCACGGGCGGTGGTACCACCCGGCCGTGAACCTCTACGCGGGTTTTCGAGCGCCGTTCGTCGGTTCGGACCTGGGCCGAGCCGCGGAAATCGCCCGGCTGGCGCGTGCACATCTCGTGGATGTGCGCACGGAAGTCATCTGGGCGGGACTTTATACGGTCATCAGCGGCCGCGTGCCGCCAAAGGGGGACGAACGTGACGATTCATGAGCCACCGGAGCTGTTCGGCGCCGATTTCATCCGCGATCCCTATCCGGCATATGCCTGGCTGCGGGAGCACAGCCCGGTGCACCGCTTCACCCTGCCGCAGGGCATGCCCGCCTGGCTGATCACCCGGTACGAGGACGTCCGCCCCTGGCTCAACGACCCCCGGCTGGGCAAGGACCTGGAGCGGTTCCTGCCGCCGGAGGCGCTGCCCAGCCCGTCCATCCGCGACGTGCTCACCAAGAACATGCTGCACAGCGATCCGCCCGCGCACACCAGGCTGCGCCGGCTGGCGGCCAAGGCGTTCACCGCGCGCCGCGTCCAGTCGCTGCGCCCGCGCATCGAGGAGATCACCGACGAGCTGCTGGACGGGATGGGCCCGGAGGGCGAGACGGACCTGATCGACACGCTGGGGCTGCTGCCGATCACGCTGATCTACGAGCTGCTCGGCGTCCCGAAGCGCGACTGGGAGGCGTTCCGCCGCTGGTCGGTGCTCGGCTCGGACGAGCAGTCGACCGGCAGCGCGGAGTTCGAGACCGCCACCGAGGCGCTGAAGTCCTACACGCGGGAGCTGATCGCCGACAAGCGCGTCCGGCCGGGCGAGGACCTGCTCTCCGACCTCATGGTCGTCCGGGACGGCGGGGACGGGCTCTCCGACGACGAGCTGCTGGCGATGGCGTTCCTGCTGCTCCTCGGCGGCCAGGAGACGACCATCAGCCTCATCGGCGTCGCCGTCCACCACCTGCTCCGCAACCCGGACCAGCTGGCGCTGCTGCGCGCCGAGCCCGAGCGGCTCCCGGCGGCGATCGAGGAGGTCCTGCGCTTCGACGGCCCGGCCATGAACGCGAGCATGCGGTTCGCCGTCGAGGACATCGAGATCGCGGGCACGCCCATCCCGGCCGGCGGCGTCGTCTTCCTCGGGCTGGGGTCGGCCTCGCACGATCCGGAGGTGGCGCCCGACGGCGACCGGTTCGACATCCGGCGCCCCGCCCGGCACCTGGCGTTCGGGCACGGGCCCCACGCCTGCATCGGCTCGGCCCTGGCGAGGCTGGAAGGCGAGATCGCGATCGGCCGCCTGCTCGACCGGTACGGCGACCTGCGGCTCGCCGTACCGGAGGAGGAGCTGGTCTGGCGGCCCGGGATGCATTTCCGCGGGCCGGCCGCGCTCCCCGTCCGCTACCGGACCGCGCCCCGCTGATGACGGAGCACAGAACGGCCGCCAGGCGCCCGCCCGCCGGCCGTCTCGACCACGACAGGGCGGTCGTCCTGGACTGGCTGCGCGAGTACGTGGGAGCGCCGTCCGAGCACCTCGGGCGGCCCGGGCCGGTCTGCCCCTTCATTCCCGCGGCGCTCAACGCGGACACGGTCCGCCTGAGCTTCCACTACGGCGTCGACGCCCGCGACGGCGACGAGCTGCACCGCCTGGTCTCCGCGGAGTTACGCGAGTTCAAGGCGACGACCGAACCGCCGAAGAGCTCGGGCGTCTCGCTGGACGGCCTGCTGGTGGTCCTGCCGGACGCCGCCGAGGAGGGCTGGCGGCGGATCGACCAGACCTACGGCGCGCTCAAGGACCTGGCCGTGGACGCGGGCCTCATGATCGGCCAGTTCCATCCGGCCTGCACCGAGCCGGCCGTGCACAACGCCGCCTTCCGGGTGTCCCGGTCGCCGATCGCGCTCTACGCCGTCCGGTACATGGCGCCGCACGACTCGCTGTTCCTGCACGCGGAGCGGCGCTGGTTCGAGAAGTACCGGGCGCGGTTCCCCGTGCAGGCCCGCTCCGCGGCCGCGGACGGTCCCGTCCGGCCGCGGGCGCTGCCGGCGCGCTCGCACAACCCGAGGAGGGGCAAGTGACCGTGGTGGACGAGGTGCCGGGAGCGGTGGTGGCGCGGCAGATGGTCTTCGGGCAGTTGCTGTCCCGCGCCGTCTGCACCGCGGCCGAACTCGGCCTGTCGGATCTGCTCGCCGGCGGTCCGCTGACGGTCGCGGAACTGGCCGACCGGGCCCGCGTCGACCCGCGCCGGCTGACGCAGCTCATGCGCTGCCTGGCGGCGTTCGGGGTGTACTCGGGCGGCTCCGACGGCTCCTACGAGCTGACCGCGGTCGGCGCGACGCTGTGCACCGGCGCCGCCGGGTCGGCGCTCCCGACGGCCCTGCTCGCGGCCGGCGAGGTCGGTGCCGCGTGGGCGGGCATGCTCGGCACCGTGCGGACCGGCAGGACGGCGTTCGACGAGCTGCTCGGCGAGAGCTTCTTCGAGCACCTCGGCCGCGACGGGCGGCTCCGCGAGCTGTTCGACCGCTCGCAGTCCCACGACCAGGAGCTGGAGATCGACCAGCTGCTGGCGGCGGTCGACTTCTCCCGGCACCGCCGCATCGTGGACGTCGGCGGCGGCGACGGCACGCTGCTGGCCCGCCTGCTCCAGGCGCACCCCCGGGCCGAGGGGGTCCTGCTGGACGACGCCAAGACCGCGGCCAACGCGCGGACGCGGATGCACCGGGCGGGCCTGGCGAACCGCTGCACCTCGGTCGGCGGCGACTTCTTCTCCGCCGTGCCCGCGGACGGCGACCTCTACCTGCTGCGCCAGATCCTGCACGACTGGGACGACGAGCGCTGTGTCCGGCTCCTGCGCGTCTGCCGGCGGGCCATGCGTCCGGGCACCCGGCTCCTCGTCATCGAGCGCATCGTCGAGGAGGGGGCCACCGGGGAGGACGCGCGATTCGCAGCGTTGATGGACCTCTACATGATGACCGTCGTGGGCGGTGCGGAGCGCACCGCCGGGGAGTTCGGCGACCTGCTGGCCAAGGCCGATTTCACCGTCGAGGCCGTGCACCGCCTGCCCACGGCCGGCGCGGTGATCGACGCCCGCGCCGGAGCCGTGGTCAGTTGAGCCGGGGAGTTCAAGAGTTGGTGTAGTTCGGGGGGCGGCGGTCCAGGAAGGCGGTGATCTGCTCGGTGTGGTCGCGGCTGTAGGAGGTGAGGACCTGGGTCCGGTTCTCCAGGTCGATCCCGGCCTGGAGGCTGCCCACCTCCAGCTGGCTCCAGGCGACCTCCTTGGTCATCCAGACGCCCATGGGGCTGTTGGCGCAGATCAGCGCGGCGATCTCCAGGGCCGCGTCGACCACTGAGCCGTCCTCGACCACGCGGCTGACCAGCCCGACGCGCAGTGCTTCGCTGGCCTGCACGAACCGGCCGGTGAGCAGGAGCTCGTGGGACAGGCCCGCGCCGATCAGGCGGGGCAGCAGCCAGCTGACGCCGATGTCGCAGCCCGACAGGCCGATCCTGACGAAGGCGGCGTTGAACCGGGCGGACTCGGCGGCGATCCGGATGTCGCTGGCCAGGGCCAGCGCGAAGCCGCCGCCGGCGGCGGGGCCGTTGACGGCGGAGATGACGGGCTGCGGCAGGTTGCGCAGTTTCGGGACGAGCGAGGCGATGGCCTGCTGGACGTGCATGCCCGCCTGCGGACTCCGGCGCCGCCCGCCCCCGTCGGCGGACGCGTCCGGCGCGGCGGGCGCGGCGTCGCGGACCGGGGGTTCGTGCAGGTCCAGCCCCGCGCAGAACGCCCGTCCCGCACCGGTGAGGATGACGACGCGGCAGTCCTCGTCCACGGCGACGCCGTCGAGCGCGGCGTGCAGGTCCTTGATCAGCTCGCCGGACATCGCGTTGAGCCGGTGCTCGCGGTCCAGGGTGAGCAGCCGGACGCCGGGGGCCGGTGTCTCCACGCGCACCGTCCCGCCCGATGCGGGGGTGCCGGGCAGGTAGGCGTCGCCATCGGTCAGCATGGGGTTTCCCTATCTCGTGGGGATCGTCTCAGCGGGCCACCAGGCCGCCGTCGGCGTGCAGGACCTGGCCGGTGACGAAGCTTGCCGCGTCGGAGGCCAGGAACAGCGCCGGGCCGACCATCTCGTCCGGGTCGGCCATGCGCTTCTGCAGGGCGGCCTGCTCCATGGCCTCTTGGAACTCGGGCGGGTTGTTGCGGACCATGTCGGTGTCGACCGTGCCCGGGGCCAGGGCGTTCACCCGGATGCCGCGGGGGGCGAACTCGGCGGCCATGGAACGCGTGTAGGCCACCATCGACGCCTTGGCCGCGGCGTACATCGACACGTACGGGGAGAACATGAACGCCCCGGCGGAGACGACGTTGACGACCGAGGCGCAGGGGCTCTCCGTCAGGTGGTCGAGTGCCCGCTGCACCAGGAACACCGGTCCGCGGACGTTCACCTCCTGGGACTTGGCGAACGCCTCCGGGGTGAACGAGCCGAGCGGCAGCGCCAGCGGATTGGCGGCGTTGTTGACCAGGATGTCGAGCCGGCCGAAGGTGTCGGCGGTGCGGGTGACGAGGGCGTCCAGCGCGTCCAGGTCGCCGAGGTGCGTGGGGACGCCGAGCGCCGCCCCGCCCATCGCCTTCAGGTGCGCCTCGGTCTCGGCGCACGCCTCGGGTTTGCGGCTGGCGACCACGACGCTCGCACCGGCGGCCACGAAGCCCTCGGCAATCGCGCGTCCGATGCCCCGCGTGCCTCCGGTGACGACCGCCACCCGGCCCGACAGGTCGAAAAGGGACCGCAGGCGCTCAGCGTCCATGCCGACCTCCCGGCACTGACACCCGACTGCTCGTGGGAACGCATCCCGGCCTGACACATCGTCGCTCGCGCAAGCGCACGCCCCTTCTCCCAAGCCCGATGCCACACGACCGGGCACCCGGCCCTGCGACCGGACTATTCGGAGACTTTGTATCAATCCGCTTCGTCGTCGGCTTCAACCAGGGCACCTGGACGCGATGCCGGCGGCGCGGACGGAGGACGTTTTCTACCCGCGATGAGGCCGACTCTCAGGGGCTGAAGGTCCCTCGGGCGGGGCGTTCGGATGGTCGAGGGGACGCGAGGGGGCGGAGGCTCAGCCCCAGCGTGTGAGCTCTGAGGTCGCGGCGAGATCGGCGAGGACGTCGAGGAAGTTGCGCTGCACCGGTCCGTCGAGTGCGGGCATCCAGGCCACAACCGTTTCGGCCCGCTCGCCGGCCAGCGGTACGAACACCACCCCGGTGCGGCGGACGCTGTTCGCCGACAGGGCGAGCCGGGTCACGCCGACGCCGGCGGCGACGAGCCCGAGCAGGTTCGCGACGCCGGTGGCCCGCTGGACGACCCTGGGGGTGAACCCGGCGGCGGCGAAGTCCCGGTCGTACTTCGCGTGCCAGGGTGGCCACGATGCCCGCGGCGAGAGGACCCAGTCCTCATCGGCCAGGTCCTCGAGCCTGAGTCCGGCCCGATCGGCGAGCCGGTGCCCGGCCGGCAGGACGGCGCAGACCGGTTCGGTGGCGAGCATCCGGGTGGCCAGGTCGCCGACGAGCGGCGGCCGCGTGAAGGCCGCGTCGAATCGCCCGTCGCGCAGCCCGGCGACCAGTTCGTCGACCTGCACATTGTGGGTGGTGAGTTCCAGGCCGGGAAGGCGTTCCCGCAGGGCTCTGACCACCGGCGGCAGCATGTAGTTGGCGGTGGAGCTGAGGAACGCCAGATTCAGGCGACCGATCTCACCGCGGCCCGCGCGCTGCGCGACGACGACGGCGGCGTCGGCCCGGGCGAGAACGGCGCGGGCCTCCGGCAGGAACACCTGTCCCGCCTGGGTGAGACGGGTCCCGCGGGTGTCGCGGTCGAACAGGCGTATCCCGAGATCGCGTTCGAGCGCGGCGATCTGCTGCGACAGCGACTGCTGGGCGAGGTGAAGGTGCTGTGCGGCGCGGGTGAAGCTCAGGTGGTCGGCGACGGCGACGAAGTACCGCAGATGACGCAGCTCCATGGTCACAGGATCTGACTGTAGCCGCAGGAAGAAGCGTGTGTTGGCCGAGCCGTGACCGGACCGGTCAGGGTGGAGGCGACGGCATGGAGACGACCCGCACAGGGGTGGAGGCGACGATGACGGAGACCGGTCGCGTGTGGTTGATCACCGGTTGCTCGGCGGGATTCGGCCGGGAGTTGGCGCTGGCGGCGCTGGCGGCCGGCGACCGGGTGATGGCGACCGCGCGGCAGCCCGGCCGGCTCGCCGATCTCGTCGCGGCCGGCGGGGAGCGGGTGCGGACCGCGCCGGTGGACGTCACGCGGGAGGAGCAGGTGACCGCCGCCGTCGCACGGACCCTCGCCGAGTTCGGCCGGGTGGACGTGGTGGTCAACAACGCCGGCCACGGCAGTGTCGGCGCGGTCGAGGAACTGGACCTGGCGGACCTGCGGGCCCTGATGGAGGTCATGTTCTTCGGAGCCGTCGCGGTGACCAAGGCCGTCCTGCCCCTGCTGCGCGCGCAACGCGGAGGGGCGATCGTCCAGATCAGCTCGATGGGCGGGCAGCTCAGCATGCCCGGCTTCGGCGCGTACTGCGCGGCGAAGTTCGCGCTCGAAGGTCTCTCCGAGGCACTGGCGGCCGAGGTCGCGCCGTTCGGTATCCGGGTGCTGATCGTGGAGCCCGGGGCCTTCCGCACCGAGTTCGGTGGCCGGCGGATGCACCGGTCGCGGTCCATCGCGGAGTACGCCGCCTCGACCGGCCCGACCCGCGCCGCGGTCGACGGCATGGACGGCACTCAACCCGGCGACCCGCGCAAGGCGGCCCAGGCCATCATGCAGGTCCTGGACAGCCCCGACCCGCCACTGCGGCTGGCGCTGGGCAACGACGCCGTCGACCACATCGGCGCCCACCATGAACTGCTCCGTGCCGACCTGACCCGATGGGAGAAGCTCAGCCGCTCCATGGACCTGCACTGATGTCCCGTCCGGCCCTTACCGGTTCCTTGCGCGGACGGTGAGCGGTCTCAGGGGCCGGGGGTGGTGCTCGCGGCGTCCGGTGTCGTCAGTTGGTCGCCGGTGAACGAGTAAGGCGGCCAGGGGCCGAGGAAGCGGACTTGGACGGCGGGGTGGGTTTCCTGTAGCTCGGAGAGGATGAAGCCCAGGTTCTCCACATCGTCGTCGTGCACCAGCAGAGCGAGGGAGAGCACCTCGGTCTCTCCGGGATTGCGCGTCGCGCGCCTGCGGTCGGCGAGGTCCTCGGCGATGGTGCTCAGCTGGCGGCGGGCGTCGGCGTGCAGTTGGTCGGCCAGGACATCGGCCGCGGCTCTGCGCTGGGCGTCCAGTTGCTTGCTCAGCAGGCGGCGCAGGCCGGGCGAGGCATCGCGCATCCGCTCTTCGATCTCCTGGACGGAGCCGTCGTCGGTCGGCACGGCCGCGGAGTCCAGCGTGATCTCGACGCGGTACTCGGCGCGGCCGCGCAGCCTGCCGAGGCGGTCGTGGAGGTCGTCCCGGTTCGCGCGCAGCCACGCGCGCAGGCGGGCTTCGGCGTCGCCGTCGTCGCCGGGGGCGACCAGCACGTTGAAGGTCATGGGCAGCACGCCGCCCGCCGCGCGGCGCATGCCCTCGACCGCCTCGTCGTGGGTGCGGATCCAGCGGCGGACGTCGTCGTCCGGCCCCTGGTAGGGACGTGCCGGGGCCTCGTGGACGAGGGCGGCCAGCCCGCAGTCGGCGGCGCGGACCAGCCGCAGCGGTGCGCCGTCGAGGCCCTCGCCCGGGGGTTCGGCGCCGTCTCCCGGGTCGGCGAGCAGCGCGTACACGTACAGCGCCTCACCGCTCAACGCCGCTCACCTCCGCCCTCGATCTCGTCGGCCCAGCGCGCGGGGTTGGCCAGCCGGTCCACGACCTCGTCGACGACCTCGTCCAGGCCGCGGTGCAGGTCCGCGACGGACGCGGTGATGCCGTGCTCGGCCTTGATCTCCTCCATGGCCTCGTCTAGCTCCAGCAGGGCGTCGCCCAGCCGGTTCAGCTCCTCGGTGCTGAGGTCGCCGCCCTCCATCCGGCGCACGGCCTGCCGTTCCAGCGCCTCCTGGATGACTTCGACCAGGGTGACCACGAGCGTGAGAACGCCGTTCTTGAGGCTGTTCTCGTCAACGGTGATGGCCATGAGGCTCCTTCCCAGCGGCGGTGCGGGCGGACGGGTCCAGGAGCCGCGCCCAGCGCGGTCCCTCCGCGGTCGCCAGCACGAGCTGCTCGCCCGCCGCGTCCACGACGAGGCGGTCCAGGCCGTTCGTGGGCGTGGTTCCGGGTTCGAGCCGCACGTCGCGGATGCGGCCGGTGTCCAGGGTGACGGCCGGGCGGGCGTCGGTCGGCGACTTCCAGGTCAGGCGGCCGTTCTCCAGCCGGGCCCGGCCCCCGCGCCACAGGGCGCCGCCCCGGCGGGGCTCGTGGTACCACATGTGGCCCTCGAACTCGGGGCCCTCGTCGTCCGCGGCGAGCGGGCGGGGCTCCCGGGACCGGACGTGCGGTGCGAGGCGGCGCAGGCTCTCGTCGAACTCCTCGGGGTTCGCGGCCGACAGCAGGGCGCCGTTCCCGTCGGTCAGCTCCACGCGCACCCGCAGGCGCTCCTCGCCGCCGACCGTCCGCTCGCTCTGGAGGCGGGTGGCTTCGACATCCTCGAGCCGGGCCTCCCACAGCACCTCGCGCGGCTCGCGACGGTAGACGAGGACGCGCCGGTCGGTGAGGAAGATGGTGCCGGGCCGCCAGACGGCGGACAGGCCGCTCTCGCCGTAGTGGCCGCCGAACGACCGGATCACCACCCGCTCGTCCTCCTCCAGTTCGGGCGTGGCGGCGGTGGCGCGCTCGGCCCAGGCGCGCGTGTCGGCGTCCCACTGCTGCAGCAGCCCGTACTCCAGCATGGTCTCCATCCCGGCGATCGCCGCCCGCAGGTTGACCCCGATGAGCGGGATGTCGGCGACCGCGATGATGAGGTCCAGGTGCAGCACCGCGCCCTTGTTCAGCACGACCTCCAGCAGGTCGTCCAGGGTGACCTGCGGGTCGCGCGTCGGGCGCAGCGGCGCGGGCATCCGGGACGTCGCGGACCTCGGGGATTTAGTCGGCATCGCCGTCCCGTGGCTTCTTCTTGGCCGAGGAGCCGTTGCGCGCGGCCTCGGTCAGCGCCCTGGCGCTGCGCCAGCCGCACCACGGGCAGTACTCCTCCAGCAGCTGCCGGATGGGGGCCCGCTTGCCGCAGTCGGGGCAGGTCTCCTTGGGGTCCTCGGTCTCCTTCCACGCGGCCGTCTCCACGTTGGTCCCCGAGGGGAACTCCAGGCCGTAGCGCGCGGCGGTCTCGAACGACGCCAGCGCCGCCCGCAGCCGGATCCCGAGCAGCTCGACGCCCGCGACCGACACCATGATGTCGGCATTGATCACCAGGCCCTTGTCCAGCAGGACCTCGACCACGTGGGCCAGGCCGCCGTCACCGGCGCGCTGCGGCTCCATCGGACGGCGCGCGCCGACCGGCCGCCCGGTCATGTCCCGCGCGCTCACCGTCGATCCGGTGCCGCGGCGCTCGATCGAAGCGGGACGGACGACATCGCCGCCCGGCCCGGATGACCGCGTTCCGGCCCGCTTGTCCTGGTCCATCACGTCCTCGTCCCGTGTCCCGGCTCGTCGCACGCAGAAGTTCCACGCCAACGCGAACGTAGTGACCCATATCCACTGATCTACCGATCAATCATCCGCTCTTGATTTGGGCATGCCGGAAGCCGGTACCACCGAGTCCCACGCGGGGCCGCTCGAACCGACGATCAGCGCCGTCAGCCGGGCGTCCCACTCGTGCATCGAGCCGAACTCGGAGCGCCACGCGAGGGCGGGCTTGGTGAACTCGTGGAGCTGATGCTCGTACGTCGTGCCGATCGCGCCGTGCACCTGGTGGGCGTTGCGCACGACGACCGATGCCGCGTGTCCGGTCACGGAACGGGCCGTGGCGACCGCGAACTCCAGCGCGTCGAGATCCGGGTGCGGTGAGGCGGCTTCGAGTACCGCGGCGTCGGTCGCGGCCATGGCGAGGGCGCACTCGCTCGCCGCTTCGGCGATGAGGTGCTGGACGGCCTGGAAACGCGTGATGGGACGGCCGAACTGCCGCCTCTCGGAGGCGTGCTGGAGGCACAGTTCGACGACGCGGTCCATCGCGCCCGTGATCTGGACGGTGCGGGCCAGCGCACCGCGCAGCAGGTACTCGCGCACCACGTCGTCGCCGATCGCCGCGCCCGTCAGCGACTCCACGGCCACCCGCACGGTGTCGCGCTGCTGACCGGCGAGATCGTGCGACGGTTCGATCACCGCCGCCGACGCCGGGACGTCGGCGAGCTTCCAGGCTCCCGGCTCGCCCCAGATCACGGCGATCGCGTCCGCCGAGGCCGCCCAGGGCACCTGTTCGGCGCTGCCTTCCGGATCGAGCACGCAACTCGTGCGCAGCTCGCCCGGATCCGGCAGGCCGGCGCGGCCGAGCAGCCATCCGGCGAGCAGGTCGTGCTCGGCCAGCGGGACCGGCGCCGCGGCCCTGGCCGCCGCGCGGAGCAGCGCCGCGGCCTCCACCCAGCCCGCCGCGGCCTCTTCGCCGGAGGTGAGCCGGGTGAGCCCCAGTTCCTCCAGGGTCCTCCACAGACCGCGGTCCACGCTGAGCCGCAGCGACGCTTCGGCCCGCGCGTCGCGCCAGTCGGTGAACACGTCGCGGAAGAGCCGCTCCAGGTCGCCGTCGACCCGCATGATCTCGCTCATCAGCGCAGCCCCAATCCCCTGGCGATCACACCGTGCAGGATCTCGTTGGTCCCCCCGCGGATCGTGAACCCCGGGCGGGCCAGGAGCGCGGCGTCGGCCGCGTCCCGCACGGAAGCCGGAACGCCGCCCCCGCCGAGGAACATGGCCGCGTACTCGGCGATGTCTCCCTCGGTCCTCGTCCCGAGCGCCTTGACGACCGCGGCGGCGACGTCGGCGCGTTCGCCCCGTTCGAGCGCGCCCGCGACGGCGAGCGACATCCGGTGCAGGCCCGCGATCCTTGCGAAGAACCGGCCCAGCTGCGGGTCGGCAGGGAGCTGCCCGCGGCGCATCGCCTCCGTCAGATCCTCAAGGAGCAGGTACGTGGACAGGAAGCGCTCCGGCCCGCTGCGCTCGAAGGCGAGTTCGGAGGTCACCTGGTGCCACCCGTCCCCGATCTCGCCGAGGACCTTCCCGTCGGGGACGAAGACGTCGCCCAGGAACACCTCGTTGAAATGGTGCTCGCCGTTCATCGACACGATGGGCCGGATCTCCACGCCGGGCGACCGGAGGTCGACGATGAACTGGCTGAGCCCGGCGTGGCGGTCTCCGGCGTCGACCGGGGCGGTGCGGGCCAGGGCGATCATGTGGTCGGCGCGATGGGCGTTGGTCGTCCACACCTTGGTGCCGGTGATCGTCCAGCCGCCCTCGGCGCGCGCCGCCCTGGTGCCGACGCTGGCGAGGTCGGACCCCGACTCCGGTTCGCTCATGCCGATCGCGAACAGGACCTCGCCCCGGGCGATGCCGGGCAGGAACTCCCGCTTCTGCTCCTCGGTGCCGAACTTCAAGAGCGAGGGCGCCACCTGGCGGTCGGCGAACCAGTGCGCGGTCACGGGCGCTCCGGCGGCGAGCAACTCCTCGGTGACGACGAACCGTTCGAGGAACGTGCGGCCGTGCCCGCCGTACTCGGTGGGGATCGTCATGCCGAGCCACCCCTGGGCGGCGAGTCTGCGGGTGAACTCGATGTCCCAGGCGCTCATCCACGAGTCGACGGTGGGCGTGAACCCGCCGGTCTCCAGTTCGTGCCGGACGAACGAGCGCACGCGGGCGCGCAGTGCCCGCAACCGCTCGTCCTCCACGGTCGGCGGCAGGACGGGCCTGCCCACATCCGCCCTGCCTACATCCGCCCTGCCTACATCCGCCCTGCCTACATCCGCCCTGCCTGCGTCGCCGGGACGATCCTCGCTCTTCATCGGCCGCCTCCTCGTCCGCGCCTGCGATCCGGACCAGCGGGGGCGCGCTCCCGTCGTCCGCAGATTCTCCACGAGGGCGGCGTTCGTCCCGCCACCGCCCTCGCCCGGCGGGCGGCCGAGCGCGGGCGCGTCTCCATTGCCAGGACGTCAGGCGCTCAGGGCCAGGTCGGCCTGGTGGAGTGGCTTCTCGGCGCAGTGGGAGCAGGCTTGGCGGCGGCGGTAGTAGTAGGCCATGGCTGCGCCGGCCAGGAGGGGGCCCCAGAGGCTCAGGGGGACGAAGGCCACGATGACCAGGAGGTTGATCTCGCCGTTGGCGATGGTGCCCGCGAAGTAGACGGTCAGCTGGACGAGCATGACCGAGGCCGTGAGTGCCGCGAAGGTCGGTACGGCGACCGGGATGGAGCGGCCGTGCAGGGCCGGGACCCACCTCGGCCACACCTCGCCCCAGGGGCGGATGAGGCCGCGGGTCAGGAGCGCGCCGCCCTCCGAGGCGAAGCCGAGGAGGACGCCGGTGATCCAGATGCCCCAGCCGGCGCCCTCGGGGAACGCGACCGGCCACGGGGTGAACCAGGTGAGGCGGGCCAGGCCGTAGGGCAGCGGCATGAGCGCGGCGATGATCGTGATCCTGCGTCCCCAGCGGGCGGCGGACTCCGGGCGGGTCCAGGCGGCGCCGGGACGGCCGCAGGCGGCGCAGCGGCCGTGGTTCACCCGGTACGACGTCACCGCCAGGGCGAGCCAGACCAGGCAGCCGGCCACCGCCAGGAGCGTCCAGTGGGCGCCCTTCGCCACCATGATCGTGATGGCCAGCAGGAGGCCGGCCGCGACCGGGGTGCCCACCATCGCCGAGGTGCCCTTGATGCCGAGCCGGAAGGCCCGTGCCAGCAAGGCCGCGACCAGGGCCGGCGGACCGGAGAACGCGAGGGCGTAGGCCAGGGCGAGCAGCGGCATGTATCCCGAAACGGCCAGGCAGAGCCCGGCGATGCCTGCGGCGGTGGTCAGCAGGGCCCAGCGCAGCGATTTGGAGCACCGCCGGGTGCGCAGGCCGAGCGTGACGGCGATGCCGCCGGTGCCGATCAGCAGCAGCCACGCCGGAGGGAACTCGAAGGCCAGCGGAGGACTGCCGGTGCCGCCTCCGCCGAGGAGGTATGCGGACGGCTGGAGGGTCCACCACAGGCCGAGCATGGCCGTTGTCGCCGACCAGCAGGCCGCCAGCAGGGTCGTCCATCGGTGTGCGTTCATGATGCCTCTCAGGCCGGGGGGCTTCCCATCGTCGGGCGGGGCCCGGCTCGGCACATCACCCGCGAGGACCACGGGCCCCGGTCGCCCGGGGGAGGCCCGGGGCGCCGGCGGCCGCCGGCGCGGGTTCGGTCTCGTGATCGACACCGCTTCTTGCCGATTTATATTTCTGTTCGCCCACTCCCGGACGGCGGGATGTCGCTACGATCCCCCAGGGAGTGATCGACCAATGCGCATTCTGCTCGTCTCAGACAATTACCCGCCGAACCGGGACGGCGTCGCGACTTCTGTCGCGTCCCTGGCCGCGGGTCTTCGCGAGTGGGGCCACGAGGTGGCGGTAATCGCTCCCCGCTCCGGGCCACCGGCGCCTACCCGCGGGTATCCGACCTACCTGGCTCCGTCGTTCGCGACGGGTCAGGGAGGCTTCAGGTTCGGCTGGATTTCGCCGAAGACATTCGAACGGCTGATCGAGCTTTTCAAACCCGACGTGGTCCACATCCACACGCTGGGCTCGCTCGGCATGCTGGCGGCGCGGCTGTGCCGGCAGACTGGGCTGAAGACCGTGCTCACCTGGCACACGGATCTCCTCGCCTACCGGGACGCCTATCCGCTTCTCAAGCTGTGCATTCCCATTATGTACGCGGGCGGCCTCCTGCCGGACGAGCCGGGCCGAGTCGCGAGGATGATCGGACGGGCGAGCTTGGCGGCACTGGCCGGAGAAGATGTCGCGCCCCATCATCGGCAAATGCTGGCAGCCGTTGCGGCGCTTTTCGACCGGATAATCGTGCCGTCGCCTAAAACCGCGTCCGCGCTGCGGGATATGTCGCCTTCCTGTGCGCCTTGCGTCATTCCCAGTGCGCCCGTCCGCCACGGGAAACTCGCCCCCGAGTCGGTACGGCTGTTGCAGGAGATGCGACTGGCCATACATTCCGGAGATTCGGTGCTCGCGTACGTGGGCCGCCTTTCTTCGGAAAAGAACCTGGACGTGCTTCTCCAGGCGATGGCGCGCCAGGTGCTGCCGGCCGTCCCGGCCGCCAGACTGAACATCATCGGGGGCGGCCAGCAAAAGAAGTACGAGCGCATGGCCGAGGCACTCGGCATCTCGCACGCCGTCGCGTTCGCGGGGCCCGTGCCGCCGGAACTCGTCAACCACCTGCTCAACCCGTGCAAGGTCCTCGCGCATCCGTCGCTGACCGAAACGCAGGGGATGGTCATCGCCGAAGCGGCGCTGGAGGGCGTCCCGGCGGTCGTCCTGGACACCGAACTCGAAGGCTTCGTGGTCAAGAACGACCGCACCGGATACGCCACCGGCTCCGAAACGCACTTCGGCGACGCCCTGGTCCGGATCCTCGAATGCTCGGAAACCAGGGACCGGCTGGGCTCCAACGCGAAACGCCAGGCCACCGAATACACCCCAGCGCAATACGCGTCCCGGGTCGCGGACGTCTACGACGAACTCCTGTTCCCGCATGACGCCCCTTCGGCTCTGCATCCCTGACCAGTGGCGAGCCGACCTTCCTGTTCCGTGTGCGAGGTGCCTACGGGAGGCGGTGCAGGAGGCCGGAAGTGCTCGCGGCCGGAGGGACGATCGGTGTTTCCGCCGGTCTGCTGATCGCCCCGCCCGCGCTCGGTACGCTCGTCCGGTCGGCTGAATGTGGAGGCGTTGATGGACGGCATTTCCGGAACCGATCCGCACCCGCTTCTGCTGGGCGAGTCCGGCGGTGCGGGATCAGGCGGGCTGGGCAGGGGCCGCGCCTCCGGTCCGGCCGCGTCCGGCGGCACCGTCACCTTCGATCAGCCCTCGCACCTGCTGACGATCGCCCCGAACTCGTCGGGCAGGGCCGAATCCTGCCTGGTGCCGAACCTGCTGGCCTACGAAGGCCAGATCGTCGTGGTCGACGTCAATGGGGCCGCCTATTCCGCCACCGCGGACGCGCGGCGGAATATGGGACAGACGGTCGTGCGGCTCGACCCTTTCGAGGTCATCGGACCGGACTCGGACGCCTTGAACCCCCTCGAACTGCTGGAAGGGCTGGAAAGCCCGGCTCTGGAAACCGCCTGCCAGGACATCGCCGGCCTGGTCGCGCCGCGCAACGCCTTCAGCGAGGCCACCGACCACGAGGCTTTCGGCCTGCTCTGCGGAGTGATCGGCTACCTCTCCGCGACCGCGGACAGGCGCTCGCTCGATCAGCTCTATTCCACGATGCACAACGACGATGTCGTCTACAACCTCGCCGTGGTGCTGGACACGATCGGCAAGCAGATCCCGAAGATGGCCTACTCGGAGATCGCGAATTTCCTCCAGAAGTCGGACAGCATCCGGCCGCAGGTCCTGCAGACCGCCATCGCACACCTCAAGATGCTGGGCGTCCCCCAGGTCCAGAGCACCGTGAGCCGGTCGACCGTGCGCCTCGCCGAACTGCGCGCCGGCGCCCCGGTCACGATCTACCTCGTGATCCCCCCGGAACGGCTCGGCACCCACGGAGCACTGCTCCGGATCTGGGCCGGGGCACTGCTGCACAACGTGCTGAGGACGAGCCCGCCGCCCCTGCGTCCCCCGCTCTTCCTCCTCGACCACTGCGCCGCGCTCGGCGGGTTCCCCCTGCTCGAATCGGTGCTCGGGTCGGGCTCCTACGCTGGGTTCCGCGTATGGACGTTCTGGCACGACCTCCACCAGCTGCGCACGACCTACCCGAGCGCGTGGCCGGCGATCGTCTCCGGCAGCGGGGCGGTGCAGGTGTTCGGGACCAAGGACTCCGCCGCGGCGTCCGAAGCCGAAACGTTCCTGGGGCTGCCGATGAACGAGGTCTGGGCGCTCGGTCCGCGGGAGCAGATCGTGCACCTCGACGGGGTGCCGCACCGGATCGGAAGACTCGCTTCCTGAACGGAACGGCGGGTCCGGTTCACCAGCCTCTGATGTCCAGGATCGCCCGGTAGAGGATCCGGTCCAAGCGGTCGACGTGCTCGATCCACATCTCCCCCGTCGTATCGTTGCTCCGCATCAGATACACGTGCCGCGGCCGCTCCGACCCGGCGACCGTCTCCCGCAGGCCCCGGAGGATGCGGCGGCGGTCGGTGGTCGCGCCTTCCGCCTTGGCCAGCCCGACGAGCAGCCGCGTCGTCGACGCGGCCACGCCAGCGTCCGGAACGTCCAGCAGGGCGAGCAGGTCCGGGATGACGTCCCGCTGCATGTGGCGGAACTGCTCGGCGGAGGCGTAGGCGGCCTCCTGGACGGGGGAGACGTCGTTCACCGCCGTGCGCAGCGCCGCGACGACGTTCCCGGAGACGCGGCGGAGCAGGCCCAGCAGCCGGACGGCGGCCAAGCGGGTGTTCCACTGGTAGGCCACCTCGGCCAGTTCCGTGAGGATCGACTCCCACACGTCGGGATCGGCCGAGGCGGTGAACGCGTAGGGGGACGCCTCGGCCAGCGCGCAGGTCGCCGCCAGCAGGTCGCCGAGAACGAGTTCGGGTTCGTCGTTCAGGCTCGCGGACTCCACCAATGAGAGCAGCAGGCGCAGCACGTCCTCGTCGCCGCTCAGCGTGGCGGCCACCGCGTAGGGCTGCGACCAGTAGTCCCCGGGAAGGTAGTGATTGACGGCGAGTTCCCGGAGCCTCTTCATGCACGCCTCTGAATCGGCCAGGCACTCGTCGTCGAGCCATACGCTCGAGCCCTCGATCATCTCCACGGCGCCCGCGTGGCGGGCCTCGTCGGTGTCGTACTCGGCCACCGCCTGTTCGGCCACCTTGAGGCAGGTGGCCGGCCCGTTCAGCAGGACGCTCGCCGCACGCCTCGTCGGCTCCGGGACCGACGCGATCGCCGTGCACACCGAATCACGCGACGCCGCCAGGTTGGTGGTGTTGAGATGGGCGAGTCTCGCCAGCGCCTCGAGCAAGGTGCGCTGCAACGCCGGGGCGGCTCCCGGCAGGGCGTCCACGAGCCGCGTGACCAGTGCGGGATCGAGCGACTCGACCGAACCGAGGATCCATGCGGCGACCGGATCGTCCCGCGACGCCGCCGACATCCAGTGATCGAGCGCTTCGGCGTCGTCATGATGGACGTCGTGCTGGACCCAGCGGAGCGTTGTTCGGACGGACCGGGGGATGTCGAGTCGCCGCGCCTGCTCGGCGAGGATCTCGACGACCCGCCTGCCGACGCGCTTGACGGACCAGCGGCGGTTCCGGTTGTGCGAGGTGGGCCTGCGGCCGTGCAGGGCCAGGGCGGCGCGGAATCGCAGCCGGTCGGTCGACTCGGCGAGCAGGTCGACGACCTCTACGAGGTTCTCCGCCGTCAGCCGCCCGGACTCGACCTGGACGAGGGCCTTCCAGCGCCTGACCGCGCCGTCCGTCCCGTCCAGCCGGGCCACGATCGCCAGGGCCGCCGCGTCCGTGCATTCCAGGTGGGCCCAGAGCGGGCGGAGGGCCTCCGTGCCGCCCGACTCGACCACGCGGCCGAGCACGGCCGCCTCCCGTGGCGTGACCCTCACCCCGCCGCCGCCCGCGGCCTCGATGAGCGCCTCCACCGCGGCCCGCGGGTCCGGGCCCGTCAGCTGCTCCCAGGCCGCTCCGCCCCCCGTGGGGACCGCCTCGATCCGGTCCACCTCGGCGGCGACGGCGTTCAGGTAGAGCAGGCCCCACGGAAGGTGCCCGGTCGGGGACGCCGGCCGGTGGCTCCGGAAGGCGACGGCCGCCGTGTCCGGCGGAAGCCGCCAGGCGAGCGCCCCTTTCGTGTACCGGTCGCGATAAACCTCGATGAGCCGGGAGGCGCGGCCGGACGCCAGGTTCCGCAGCCAGGGGTCGTCGATCTCCTCGGCCGCGGCGTCCAGCGCGGCCACCGGGCGGGAGAACCCGTCGAGCACGCCGCGCATGCCGTCGATCTCCTCGGCTCGCCGCCGCCGGTCGTCGATCCGGACGATGGAGTCGACCGCGGCGTCGAGGAGCTCCGCGGACCGCTCGGGCATGAAGCCGGCCAGCCGGACGAGGGAATGCGCACGCTTCTCGCGATCGCGGACGCCGCCGAGCTTCTTCACCAGCCCGTCGACGCCGAGGAACTCGACCGCGACCGCGATCGTGTCCTCCAGGGTGCTCGTGATGGTGGCCGCGATCATCTCCAAGGCCCGCACCATGTCATGCGGATCGATGATCCTGGTCAGAGCCTGGCTCACCTTGCGGTTGGCGAGCGCGACGTCGAGGTCCCCGAGGGCGTCGAGCAGCCGCCACAGCGCACGGAACCGCAGGTACGGAGTCCTGATCCGGGCGGCGTAGCTCGACGCGGACGAGACCGACTCGGGACGGGGGGTCCTCCCGTCCGGGTCGTACACGTCTTCCTCGCCCAGGCGGAACATGCCGGTCACGATGTCGCGGACGTTCGCCGCCGCGGCCGGCTCGACGAAGCCCTCGGCCCAGGAGAGCACGGCGTCGGACGCGACCGACGGGCAGGCCGGGCCGACCGGGCCGACCGTACGGGCGTCGGCGACCCCCGTGAGGAACCCCGTCCGGAACCCCGCGCCGCGGCCGCAGCAGACCGCGAGCGTTTCCCAGAACAGTTCCGGGTGGGCGTCGACGAGCGGGCTGCACCGCCCCAGCAGGTGGCCTGCGGTGTAGTCGAGTTCCTGCGGCGCCTCCCACAGGCCGTCGAGCATCGCGAGGTAGTGGTCGACGCGCGTCGCGGACCGCGCGGCGTTCGCCGGCTCCGGCCACGGGAGCCGCTGCCGGGCGAGGTCGTTGCGCGCCCGGCGGGCTCTCGACCAGCCGCGGATCACGCGGTCCGGCGAACGGAGGTGCGCGGCGGAGACCGCCCCGGGTGCCGCGGCGGCCGTCCCGCCGGATCCGTCGACGGCCAGGCCGGAGAAGGCGTACGACCAGTACTCGGCGTCCAGCGCGGCACGGATCGGCTCCGAAGTCGCATCGACGAAGCGGTACTCGGGAACCACGTCGCTGACCTGGAGCGGACCGCCGCCCGCCGAGACGTGCCCGTCGATGACGGCGCGCAGCAGATCGAGCTGGTGCTCCTCCGGGGCTTCGGCGGGGATGGTCCGTGCGGCGACGTCCGCCGACCTGAGCAGCGGCTCCCGCAGCAGCGACCACAGCCACCGGAACCTCCCGAGCGCGCTCTGCGCGGCGGGACGGCGGGCGTCGTCGTCCAGCGCTTCGCGGATCATGGGGACGACGTCCTCGCCCAAGGCCGCCAGGCCGACGATCGCGTCGGCGCGGCCGGCCGGGTCCGCGCCGCGCTCCCAGCCGCGGCGGAACGTCTCCGCCAGCTCGCGGGCGGGGCCGCGCGCGCGGAGGTGCCGCTGGACGGCGCGGCTCAGCTCCGCGTCCGCCAGGTCGTGGACGATGTCGCCGGGGCAGAACTCGACCGGCGGCACCGTCGGCGGCGGTCCCGGTGCCTCCTCGGCCGGGTCGGTCACGACCGGCCGGAGGCGGCGCAGCCGCTTCAGCTGGTACGCGCGGAGGTCCTTCTGGACGTCCCCGCGCCCGAGGCCGCCGTACAGGGCGGTCATCAGCCACAGCCAGTCGACGTCGCCGCGCACGAAGGCCGTCAGGTCGGGCCTGGACTCCAGCAGCCTGCGCATGGGCAGGTGCGCCGCCAGCAGGCGCGGCATGTTGAGTTCGGCGGCCCGCTTCCGCCAGGGCGGCTCCCCGACGGGGCGGGCCAGCGCGGCGACCAGCGCCCACCGGATCGGCCACCTCGACCCGTCGTGGTCCTGATGGGCCTTCTCCAGCAACGCGTCCACGATGTCTGTGGTGAACCAGTCGGTTCTGACCAGCACCATCGCGGCCGCACCGGACAGGTCGCGCTCGGCGGGCGGCCGCCGGACCGCCTCGGCGACCGCCTCGGCGACCAGCCCGCCCTGCGGCCCGTCGCGCAGCCGGGCGAACGCCGCGCAGATCGACTCGCGCACCCCCTCCGCCTCCGGCTGGTCCCGGCTCAGCGCGTACGACCGCAGAAGCCGTCCGACCAGCTGCTCCACCACGCCCTCGGGTACGTCCTCGAGGTCGGGGAGGGCGTCGACCAGCAGCATCGCGGCCCGCGGGATCATGGGGTCCTGGTCGTCCCCGGCGAGCACGTCGCGGATCAGCTGCGCGCGGGCGCGCGGGCCGCCCCACTCGGTGCTGGTCATCGCGAGGCCCAGCGCCAGCAGCAGCGGTTCCCGCCAGTGCGGGTCGTCGAGCCGCTCGACGATCGTCGAAGCGGCCCGCTCCCGCGCGGCGAGAATGTGCCGTGCGGCGAGGAACTCCTGGAAGGTCCGGTGTGCGAACGCGTAGTTCCCGGACGCCTGTTCCTCCAGCAGGCCGACCTGCTTCCGGACAGTGGTGAGCAGGTCGCGGAGGACCGGCTGGAACGCGCGGTCCGCCGGCGAGGCCCCCCGCATCAGGGCCAGCGGTCCTTCGATCAGCTCACTGACCCGGTCGAGGCCGGCCAGGCCGTTGTCCCGTGTGTTGTCCTGCATGTCGGCCGCCAGCGGCTCCAAGGCCGCCAGCAGCTCGTCCCGCGTCAGCGAGTGCGCCCGGCACTCCGGGCGCGCGAGCCAGATGAGCAGCAGGATCTCCACCACGCGGTCGTAGACGGCCGCCCGCTGATCGGGCAGCCGTCCGTCCGCCCAGTAGACCAGCGCCAGGATCGTGACGAGCAGCGGATTCCTCGCCAGTTCGCGGATGGCGGGCCGGGAGTCGTCGTAGATCTCGCGGATGAGGGCGTCGGCGACCGGGCGGGACGAGGCGTCCGCGGCCAGTTCCGCGTTGACCGCCGCCGTCCACATCCGGGCGAAGTGCTCGACCGCCGGGCGCCGCATCGGCTGGATGCCGAGATGCGCGCACCCGGCCCGGACGCTCATCGCCTTGTACCCGACGTACCGGCTGGTCACGATGACCTGGTTGCCGCCGGCCCGCCAGGGCTCGTCCCGCTCGTCGGTCGCGTTCGGCTCGGCGAGCCTGTCGATGAACGACTGGACCTCCAGCAGCACCGTCCGGCGATTGGCCTCCGGGAGTTCGTCGAGCCCGTCGAGGATGACGACGGAGCTTCCCTCGGCGAGCAGCGCGCGCAGCATGGCGTTGCGGCCGTCGGCGTCCCCGCCGGGCAGGTCGGGGTCCCGCCCGAGGTACTCCTCCAGGGAGAGGCCCGGCAGGCGCTCGCGCTCCCGCTCGGCCAGTTCGTGCGCGAAATGGGCCAGCCGCAGGAAGACGGGGACGCGCGCGGGGCCCATGTCCACCGTTCGCTCGGGGCCGTCCGCCGTGACCTGATCGGGGTCGACCCGCGAGACCGGCACCCTGACGTGCAGCCCGACGTCGAACACGAGCACGCCGCCGGACCGCGCCGCCGGGTCGTCGCCCACCGAGAACGCCAGCCGCGCGTAGCGGACGCCGCACTCCTCGCCGGCGGGGGTGTACGTCAGGCGTTCGACCTGGTCGAGGGGGACGACCTGGCCGACGGTGACCGGCGTTCCGGACAGCGCGAGCGTCCCGCGCACCGGCACCGCGTCGATGACGACGGCGCTGACGCCGTCGGCCCGATCGGACGGGACGAAGTGCCTCCGTGCAAAGGAGAAGGCCGTTCCCGCGGCGACGTGGACGCGCACGGCGTCCGGCGGCGCGGGCTCGGCCTCGGGCGGGACCTCCCGGGCGCTCTGGTCGAGCATGCCGCGCGCCAGCTGGAGTGCCAGCCAGCGCCCCAGGGTGCTCTTCCCGCTCCCCGGCCCGCCCAGGATCACCATCCGGTGGTGCCGGCGGAACGCGTCGGCGATCGTCGCCACCTCGGCGATCTTCGCGCGCCGCGCCTCCTCCCGGCGCGGCCGGTAGGAGCGGCGGACGACGTGCGCGTCGAGCTCGGCCAGGCGGGCGGGCGCGATGGAGTCGATCCCGGCGTCCCCGGCGGCCTCGCGGATCTCGTGCGCGTGCAGCCTCGCCAGGTGCGTGAGGTCGTACTCGCTCTCCGGTTCCGCCTTCAGCGCGACGTACACCCGCTCCAGTTCGATCTGCAGCGAACCCGCCTCGTCGATGCCGGGCAGCTTCAGCCACCGGAAGTTCTCGCCGATCAGTTCGAGGTAGCGCCGCAGGTGGGCGGCCCGCTCCCGGGAGCGGGCGACGGCGACCTCGGACGAGTGGGGGCGGTCGGCCGGCTGCCGGGGCGTGACGTCCACGAGGTCCCAGGGAGGGGGCAGCGCCGGCAGGAGGTTGCGGACTCCGGTCAGCTCGGCCGGCTCCAGGGTGCGGAGCGCGTCGCTCAGCGGCGTGGCGGCGAGCCGCGACAGCCCGTCACCGCGGTGGTGGGCCTTCATGACGCCGATGATGCGGCCGTCCGCCCACACCGCCGCGCCGGACATGCCCTCCCATGGCGACTTGTTCGGATCCGGGTCCCTGGGCGGCGGGCCCACGGTGATCTCCAGGGTGTGGTCCCGCCAGTTCGAGAGGAGCGCGACCTTGCCGAAGGCGTGGTGGCTGTCGCGGTACTTACCGCCTTCGGGGTGGTCGCGGAGCTTCCACAGCGGAAAGCCCACCGACTGCACGGACACCCGCGCGGCATGGTCGCCGACCTGGCCGTAGCGCGTCGGGTCCCCGGCGCCCTCCTCCGCGGGGATGGCGACCAGTGCGAGGTCGGTGTCTCCGAGCCGCTGCCAGTTCAGGGCGTGCACGGAGCGTTCGCCGGGCAGATCGGCCTCGAAACGGATCTTCACCTCGGTGGCCGCGGCCACGACGTGCGCCGCGGTCAGCACGAGTCCCGGCGCGACGAGGTAGCCCGAACCCCGTCCCACCTCGTCCGGGCGGGTGACGATCAGCTCGGCGACGCGCTCCCGACGCGGCTCAACGCCGCTCACCGTCGACCTCGGCGCCGGAGATCAGCGGGCTGCGGTCGGGAGCCGAGACGTGCCTGGGGTCGAGCGACAATTTGATCGTGTGGGTCGAGACCGACGACACCGCCGTGTCGACGCCGGCCTCCACCACCCAGAACCGGACCTTCGCCCCCGGCCTGGCCTCCTTCTGGACCTGCACCGCCAGTTCGAGTTCCACGGTGCCGATCTCGAACCGCAGTTCGGAGTCCGCTCCCGCCCGCATGGCCTCGGTCAGTTCGGTTCGCAGCTGCCCGATCATCTCGGCAAGATCGACTTTCATCTACGGCTCCCCGTCCCCGTGCTGCGCGGCGCTTTCACGTTTGCCGAGACATTATCGCCCCTTTACGCCCCCTGATCGTAAGAAAGTGAGCGACAAATGCACGGGCCCTTCGGACGGGCGTCGGCCGTCGCACTCCTAGCGGCGGAGGACCTTGGTGCGGGCTGTTTCCAGGAAGACCCTTAGCTCTTCAATGCGCAGGGCATAGGCCGCCACGGTGAAGACGATGCCGCCTACCGCGCAGCCTGCGAGGAGGGAGAGGAGGGCGGCGGCGGTGCCGCCGGTGAAGCCGCCCAGCAGCCAGGCCGCCGCGGTGCCCGCCGCGGCGCCCGGGAGTGCCGCGAGGTGAAGCAGGAGCAGGGTGCGGAAGACGCGGCGGCCGTCCAGGCCGTGGAGGCGCTTCCGCAGGATCTGGCCCGCGATCAGGAAGCCGACCACGTAGTACAGGCCGTGGCCGATCGGCAGGTAGATGACGATGTGCTCCGGCGGCGCCAGGTGCAGGACGAGGAAGCCCGAGATCCCGTGGATCGCGACGGGGGCGAGCGCGATGAGCCCGGGGGCGCGGGTGTCGCCCAGCGAGTAGAAGACCCGCAGCATCATCTGGAACAGCGTGAACGGGATGAGCGACACCGCGAACATCATGAGCACGTAGCCGATGACGTGCGCGTCGTCCACCGAGGCGCTTCCGCGGGCGTACAGGACGACCGCCATCGGCACCGCGAACACCACCATCGCGACGGACGCGGGGACCAGCAGGACGGCCGCCAGCCGGACCCCGCGGGAGAAGTCCAGCCGGACCAGGTCCTTGCGTCCCTCCGCGACGTGCCGGCTCATCTTCGGCAGCAGCGCCGTGATCACCGAGACCGCGATGATGGCGTACGGCAGCTGGAAGATGACGAAGGCGTTCTTGTAGGCGGTGATGCCCGCCCCGGTCTCCAGCCCCGCCTCCGCCACCCGGGCGCCGGCGCGGGTCGCGACGTTCGTGCTGACCAGCAGGCTGATCTGCGCGACGACGGCGTACACCATCATCCAGCCGGCGTTCCGCATCGCCTCGCCGAAGCCGGATCCGCGCAGGCCGAGCCGGGGACGCCAGCGGAACCCGGCGCGCCACAGCGCCCACGCCAGGATGAGCGCCTGGAGCAGCTGGCCGGCGGTCGCGCCGAGCCCGAGCAGCGCGACCTGGCCGTCGGTGATGTCGTCGGCCGTGCGGCCGGGTCCCACGATCCGCAGGAACAGCACGGCCATCGCGATGATCGTGAGGTTGTTGACGACCGGCGCCCACATCGGCGCGCCGAACCGCTGGCGGCTGTTCAGCATGGAGCTGACGACGCCGCTCGCCCCGATGAAGAAGATCTGCAGCAGCAGGAAGCGCGACAGCGTGACGGCGACCTCGCGCTGGTTGCCGGTCCACTCGCCCGCGTAGACGGTGATGAGGACCTGCGCGCCGAGGACGGCGACGAACGTGATGGCGGCCAGGGCGAGCAGCGTCACCGTCATGAACCGCTGCTCGGTCGCGACCCCGCCGTCCGGGTCCTGCTGCCGCCGCTTCACGAGGAACGGCACGAAGACGCTCGCCAGCAGGCCGCCGATGAGCAGGTCGTACACGACGAACGGCACCATGTTGGCCGTCTGGTAGGCGTCGCCGAGGAGCCCGGTGCCGAGCGCGGCGACGATCGCCGCCGTCCGGATGAAGCCCGTCGCGCGGGACACGACCGTCCCGATCGCCATGATGACGCTGGAGCGGGCCAGGGACGGCGGCGCCGCGTGGGCGGCACCGCCGATCTCCTCGCCCTCCTCGCCGGGGCGGTCGGCGGTCCCGAGGTCGCCGAAGTCGCTCGGGTCGTGCAGGATCGTCAGGCCGCGCTCCGGACGGGACGGGGGCTCCCGCCGCTCGATGGCGTCCAGCACGTCGCCGGGCATGAGGACGCGGCCGGAGTACCCGCCCGCCGCCTCGCCGTCCCGCGGGTGTCCGGCCTCGGCGGGCCCGGGCTCTTCGGCGGAGTCGCGCCTCACCATCGGCTCCTCGGGATCGCGGTCACGGTGCGACGGTGACGATCCCACAAGAAACGGACGGGTCGGAAATCAAGCCCGGTAATGGTCACGGGTCGGGCGGCCGGGTCGCGGCGCTAGCCCTCCGGGTAGAAGAGGAACATGGTGCAGCCCGTGGTCGGCGGTACACGTTCGGCGTGTGCACGCAGGAGCCCGGCCCGGTCGCCACGCACGCCGGCTACGACATGCTCGTGACCGACGGCCTGGACGCCCTCGACCGGGCGGACACCGTGATCGTGCCGGGCTGGCTGCCCGCCGAGGAGCCGCCCTCGCCGGAGGTCGCCGACGCGCTGCGCCGCGCGCACGCTCGCGGGGCGCGCGTGGCCGGCATCTGCTCGGGCGCGTTCGCGCCGGCGCTTCCGCGCCGCCACGGGCACGACCCCCGGCGCCTACCGCCGGGCGTTCCGCGCCGGACGGCCGTGAAACCGCGCGGTCACCCGGCGTCCGTCAAGAAGCGGGCGTTCGGGCGAGGGGGCGGCGGTGTCCTCGGTGGATGCCTCCCTCGCCTTCCTTGGCGGGCGCCTCCGGCGGGGCGAGGCGGATCTCGATGCGCCCGGCCTCGATGCGCGTCTCGAAGTGCGGCTGCGGGCTGCTGGCCGGGCCGCGCTCGATGCCGCCGTCGGCGAACCGGAAGGTGCTGCCGTGCCAGGGGCAGGTGACGCAGTCGTCCTCGATCGTTCCCTCGCCCAGGGGGCCGCCCATGTGGCTGCAGGTGGCGGACATGGCGTAGATCGTCGCGCCCTTGCGGTACAGCAGGACCTCCACGCCGTTCGCGTCCGCCGTGCGGTGCTGGCCGTCGGCCAGTTCGGTCTCGACCATGACCGGCGTCCACTCCTCCGGTTCCTGCTCCCAGGCCGTGCGGTTGACGTTGACGCCGTTGGCGAACGACAGGTGACCGCCGAGGTAGCCGCCGATCGCCATCATCCCCAGGCCCGCGAAGCCGAGGGCCTTGCCGGTCCCGCGCTTGCCGCGGGCGCGCGCGACGGCGGACGCCGCGTACAGGGTCAGGGCCGCGCTGTTGGCCGCGGCGTGCACGAGCCCGACCCGCCGGTCCGCCCCGATCGTGTCGGACCAGTCGTTCAGGCCGCTGAGGGCGGTGGGCACGGCGGTGAACAGGCCGACCTTCACCAGCATGTCGGCGGCGGGTTCGGCGCCGGGGCCGCCCATGACGTCCAGCACCGCGGACATGCTCCACGCGCCGATCGGCACGTCCGTGAGCGGGGGATGCAGCGGATGGCCCGTCTTGGCCCCGCTCAGCAGGTTGCGGACGATGCGCGGCCGTACCGCGCCCTGGGCCGCCTTGCTCAGCGGCTTGGCGATCCCGTCGAGCGCCTCCGCCTCCTCCAGCCGGCGCATCGTCCGGTGCGGCATGTTCATGTGCGGGCCTCCCCTGTAGCACGACTCCATCCGTCCGCTCCCTATCCCCGGAACGCGACGAGAAACCCGGAGACCGGCCCTCACCAGGGCGTTCACACTTGACGAGACGCCATCTCGCATTGTATAAAACGTGAACCCTGGTGCGAGGAGAGCGCTATGAAACCTGACTCGACGCCCCCGTCACCGACCGCCACCGCGGAGCCCCCCGGCTCGGGGGCCGCGATGCTCGCGGTGGACGGTCTCGCGAAGTCCTATCCGAACAAGAAGGGCGCCGTCCGGGCGATCGAGCAGGTCTCGTTCACGCTCCACGAGGGGGAGTTCGTCTCCATCGTCGGCCCCTCGGGCTGCGGCAAGACGACCCTGCTGAGCTGCATCGCCGGCCTCCTCCCGCCCACCGGCGGCAGCGTCACGCTCGGCGGCCGGGCCGTCACCGGGCCGCCGCCCGGCCTGTCGGTCGTGTTCCAGGACTACAGCAGGTCGCTGTTCCCCTGGCTGAGCGTGGAGAGCAACGTCGGCCTGCCGATGAAGTCGGAGCGGGCCTCGAAGGCGGAGATCAAGCGCGACGTGGCGCGGCTGCTGACCCAGGTCGGCCTCGACCCGTCCGTCGGGGGCCGCTACCCCTGGCAGCTCTCGGGCGGCATGCAGCAGCGCGTGGCGATCGCCCGCGCGCTGATTTCGCACCCGAAAGTGCTGCTCATGGACGAGCCTTTCGCGTCGGTGGACGCCCAGACCCGGACCGGGCTCGAAGACCTTCTCCTGCGAGTCTGGGAGGAGTACAACAAGACGATCCTGTTCGTCACCCACGACATCGACGAGGCGGTCTACCTTTCCGACCGGATCGTCGTGCTGTCCAAGAGCCCGTCGAGCGTCGTCGCGGAACTCGAAGTGCCGCTGCCCCGGCCGCGCGACCAGTTCGCCACCAAGGAGAACCCCGTCTACGCCCAGCTGCGGGCGGAGGTCTTCCGCCTGGTCATGAAGGACATGCCGGCCGCCTAGCATCGGCGGCGCAACATGGTTCCGTTCCGCGGAGAGATTCCTGCGGGATATGTCGCCCGTGCCTTCAGATTACGGGCTGAAAAAGCAAGAAATCGATTCATGACGCCCGGCCGGGTGTCGTGGGAACACCCGGCCAGGGCGGACGCAAGTGCGCCTTCCAACGGCCGCCGGCATTGCCGTCGGCCGTTGTCGTCGTGCGCTTTGCATTGGTTCGCCGAAAAAAGTCTTCTGTGCTTTTGAATACCGGCGACCCTTGACTTCCGTGAGACGTGCGCCATACCGTCACCCGCAACGCCATTACGTCCTCCGAGATGGACATGGCCCTCGAAGCAGAGCTGGAGTCGGCGTGCCCCCTTCCCTTCCGGCTGGACGGTAACGATGTCCTCCACATCCGTGCAGACCCTCGACAAGGCCCCCGGCAAGGCCCGGGCCGCGGCCGGCGGACCCGCCGGGCCGCTGGCGCGGGCCCTGCGCTCACCGCTGGCGCTCGGCCTCTTCGGCGTCGGCTTCCTGGTCGCGCTGTGGCAGGTCGCGAGCAGCCTCGGACTCGTGGCGCGCGAGTCCCTGCCGGCGCCCTGGACGGTGACGCTGCGGATCAAGGACCTGGCGCTGAGCGGGGACTTCCGCCTCCAGGTCCTCGACACGGTCTACACCTGGTTCCTGTCGATGGCCCTCACCATCGCCGTCGCCGTCCCGCTCGGCATCGTGCTCGGCACGGTCGCCGCGCTGTACCGCCCGACGGTCACCGTGGTGCACGCGCTGCGCTCGGTGCCCGCCACGGTGTTCATCCCGGCGTCGGTGCTGCTCTTCGGGCTCGGGCTGAGCATGAAGCTCGCCCTGACGGTCTTCGCGATCTTCGGCCCGATCCTGCTCAACACGGTGTACGGCGTGCACAACACCGAGCCGCAGCTGCTGACCGTCGCGCGCAGCATGCGCTGGACCCGGTTCCAGACGCTGCGCCGCGTGGTGCTGCCCTCGGCACTGCCGTCCATCGTCACCGGCATCCGGGTGGCCAGCGGCATCGCCCTGATCGTGATCGTCAGTGTCGAGCTGCTCGGCGCGAGCTACGGCATCGGGACGGTGATCGTGAAGTACCAGGGCATCCCGCGGCCCGACTTCGTGTACGCCGGGATCATCCTCGCGGGCGTTCTCGGCTGGCTTCTCTACACCACGCTCGCCGCCGTCGAGCGGCGCAGCCTGCCGTGGACGCGGCGGGGCACTGACGCGGGGGGACGGTCATGACCGAGACGACGAGCACCGAGACGACGAGCGCCGCGCACGCCGAGCAGGACGCCGCACGGGCCGAGCAGGGCACCGGGAGCGGCGGCCGGCCACCGCTGGCGGGCCTGGCCGAGGCGGCGTCCTCGGCGGGGACGGCGCTGGGCCGCGCGGCCGCCTACTCCTGGATGGTCGTGCTGCTGCTGATCGCGTGGGAGGCGGCGTCCCGGCTGTACCAGTCGCCGTACTTCCCCACCTTCAGCGAGTCCGCCGGCGCGTTCTTCACCAACTGGTTCACCACCGACGCCTCGCGCGGCTTCGTCACCGAGCAGTTCACCACCGACCTCGGCAACAGCATGGCGCGCGCCGGGCAGGGCTGGCTGATCTCGGTGGTCGTCGGCCTCTGCGCGGGCATCGCGCTCGGCGTCTCGGCACGCGCCGCGGCGGTGTTCAACCCGCTGATCCGGTTCGGGATGTCGATCCCGGCGACGGCGCTGCTCCCGCTCGCCGTGGTCGTCTTCGGCGTCACCGACGAGATGAACGTCTCGCTGATCGTCGTCGGCACGGTGTTCCCGATCCTGATCAACACGATGGACGGGGTCCAGGGCATCGACCGCACCGTCATCATGACGGCGCGCAGCATGCGGATGGGCAAGGTCCGCTACTTCTTCACGGTGCTGCTGCCCGGCGCCAGCCCGCAGATCATCAGCGGGCTGCGGGTGAGCCTCGGCATCGGCCTCATCCTCATGGTCGTCTCGGAGCTCTTCGCGGCGACCAACGGCATCGGCTACTACATCGTGCTCGCCTCCCGCCAGTTCCGTTACGTCGACATGTGGAGCGGTGTGCTGCTGATCGCGGTGATCGGCCTGCTCCTGAACGTCGCGTTCGCGCTCGTCGAGGCCCGCGTCCTCCGGTGGCACCGGGAGTCGCGCAAGCGAGCCGGCTCGGCGTGAACCCCCATCGCCGCGCCGGCGCGACGACGCCGGCCCGGCACGCTTCGATCCTTGAGGAGTCGGCATGTCCACGAAGGAATCCACGCCATCGCCCCGCGCCGGGAACCGTCCGCAGCGGCGCTCCGGCAAGTCGTTCCTGATCGCCGTCGGGGCGGTCACCGCGCTGCTCACCGCGGCGTGCGGGTCGCCCGGCGCGGCGTCGGACGACGGTGACGGCAAGGCCGGCGTCAGCGAGCTGAAGGTCACCACGCTGAGCCTGTGCAACGAGATCTCGGTCCTGTGGGCGCAGAAGAAGGGCGTCTTCGAGAAGAACGGGCTGAAGGTCGAGCTGATCAAGGCCGGCGGCGGCGCGGCGGGACTGGCCGCCGTGCAGGGCAAGTCGGCGGACCTCGCGTTCACCAACCCGTTCTCGACGATGCTCGCGATGAACAGCGGCATCGACCTCCGCTGGGTCGCGACCGCGTACGGCACGCCGAAGAAGGGGGAGACCCCCTCGAACGCGGTGCTCGTCAAGGAGGACTCGCCGATCGAGAACGGCAAGGACCTGCAGGGCAAGACCGTCGCGGTCAACGAGCTCGGCGGGATCAACCAGATCATCGTCCAGCAGTTCGTGACGGACGCGGGCGGCGACCCGTCGAAGGTCAAGTTCGTCGCGCTGCCGTTCGGTGAGCTGGCGTCGGCGGTGGCGTCCGGCAAGGTCGACGCCTCGCAGGCGCCCGAGCAGTACTCGAACACCCCGGGTGTCAAGAGCCTCGGCGACCCGTACATGGAGGTCGGCAAGGACAAGTGGCTGGTCTTCGCCGGCTACGTGGGGACCGCCGACTTCGTGGAGAAGAACGAGGACGCGATGAAGAAGTTCTCGACCTCCCTGAAGGAGGCCAACACCGCCGTCAACGACCCGGCCAACAAGGACGAGAAGTACCGGATCGAGGCCGAGCACTGCGGGCAGGACGCCAAGAAGCTGGCCACGGACCCGGAGAACCCGTACTTCGCGGACGTGCCGATGGACGCGATGAAGCAGATGGCGCAGATCCTCGTCGACCAGGGCCAGACCGAGAAGCTCCCGGACGTGGAGAAGCTCGTGCCGGAGTACGCCCGGAGCTGATGAGTTGACGGGTCCATCGCGATGGGACGGGGCTCCGGCACCGGAACGGGCGTGAGCGGGACGGGCGGGGGGCCGCCGGACGGCGCGTCCCCCGTCATCCAGTCGGTACAGCGCGCGGCGACGGTACTGAACGCGTTCACGGTGAGCCGCCCGCGCCTCACTCTCAACGAGCTCACCGCCCGGCTCGGCGTCAGCAAGCCGACCGCGCACCGCTACACCAAGGCGCTGCGCGCCGCGAACCTGCTGCGGTTCGACGCGGCGACCGGGCTGTACTCGCTCGGGCCGCAGATCCTCACGCTGGCGGCGGCGGTGCGGTCCGGTCACCCGATCATCAGCGCCTCCGGCCCCTACCTGGAGGCGCTGGTGCGGGAGGTGAACGAGACCGTGGTGCTGAGCGTGTGGGACGGCGAGGGGCCCATCGTGGTCCGGGTCGACGACAACGCCAACCGGCTGGTGCGGATCAGCATCCGGGCGGGCTCGCGGCTGTCGCTGGAGTCCGCGCAGGGCCGGCTGTTCTGCGCGTTCTTGGACCCGGCGGCCGTCCCGGGCCTGGCCGGGCGGCTGCGCAGGTCGCGCGAGCTGCGCACCGAACTGGCGGACATCCGCGCGCAGAACCTCGCGACGAACACGCCGCAGGCGACGGGCGTGCGGACGCTCGCGGCGCCGGTCTTCCAGGACTCGGGCATCACGGCGGCCATCGCGATCGTCGGCACCACCGTCACGGTCCCGCCGGACGGCGGCTCGCCCATGGCGAAGGCGCTCGTGCGGGTCGCCGCCGGCCTGACCCGGGAACTCGGCAGCACCCGCGCGGGCTGAGCCCGCCTCCCCCGCCCTCCACCTCTACGAACAGGAGACTTCCACCATGAGCGCAGACCTCGCGCTGCACAACGCGGAACTCGTGACGCCGAAGGGCCGCGTCCACGCCGGTGTCGCGGTGCGCGACGGCAAGATCATCGCGATCGGCCGGGACGCCGACCTGCCCGCGGCCGACGAGACGATCGACTGCGGGGGCCGCCCGGTGCTGCCGGGCATCGTGGACCCGCACGTCCACCTGGGCGGCGGCGTGCCGTACGAGGAACTGTGCGAGACCGAGTCGGTCTCCGCGGCGATCGGCGGCGTCACCACCCTGCTGCAGTACAAGCGCAGCGCCACCTCGCTGCTCGACACGTTCGAGAAGGAACGGGACATCGCGCAGGCGCACAGCTCGTTCGACACCGCGTTCCACTTCATCCTCAACTCGATGGCCCAGATCGAGGAGATCCCCCAGTACGCCGAGCGGTTCGGGGTGCGCAGCTACAAGTTCTACATGGGCGGCTACCCGGAGGGTAACCCCATCGGCCTGGTCACCGTGTCCGACGCCGACCTCTACGAGGCCATGGCCCGCATCCGCGAGCTCGGGCCGTACGCGCGGTGCATGGTGCACTGCGAGGACGACTCGCTCGTGGAGCACCTCACCGAGCGGGTCAAGGCGAGCGGCCGCAACGACCTGGCCGCCTACACCGACTCGCGGCCCGGCTTCGTCGAGGAGCAGGACATCCTGCGCGCGATCTGGCTGGCGGAGCTGCAGAAGTCCCCGCTGTACATCCCGCACACGACGATCGGCGCCGGGATCGACGCCGCCCGCGAGGCCCGCGAGCGCGGTGCCGACGTCGTCCTGGAGACCTGCCCGCACTACCTGGCCCTGACCATCGACGACCAGCGGCTCGCCGAGCAGGGCGCGGGCGTCGGGAAGGTCGCGCCGGCGCTGCGGGGCGAGGAGGACCGGCTGCGCCTCTGGGACGGCCTCCGCGACGGCAGCATCCGGACGATCGGCTCCGACCACGTCCCGCTGGTGAAGACCGGCGCGGCGCTGTGGGAGGAGAAGCCGGGCTTCGCCGGGCTCGCCACCATGCTGCCCGTGGTGCTGACCGAGGGCGTGCTGAAGGGCCGCATCGAGCTGGAGCACGTCGCCGCGACGATGGCGGAGAACCCGGCCCGCATCTTCGGCCTCTACCCGCGCAAGGGCGCGATCGCCGTCGGCAGCGACGCCGACTTCGTCGTGGTCGACCTCGACACCGAGCGGGTCGTGGGCCCGGACGTCACCCGCAGCAAGTACACCAGCGCGTTCGAGGGGATGGCGCTGAAGGGCTGGCCGGCGCTGACGATCCGGCGCGGCGAGGTCCAGCTGCGCGACGGCGAGGTGTCGGTGCGCCCCGGGTCGGGCCAGGTGCTGCGCCCGTGACCTTCAGAAGCACGGGCCACGGAAAAGACGACTCGTACGGAGGAAACCATGCCGCTTGACGTGACACTCGACCCGGCCGAGGTCGGCCTGCTGGTCATCGACCTGCAGAACGGTTTCTGCCACCCGGAGGGGTCGCGCGGGCGCGCGTTCGGCGCGGACAGCGTGGCCAAGCCGCGCGAGATGGTCCCGCACGCGCTGAGCCTGGTCGAACGCTGCCGCGCCGCCGGGATCCCGGTGTGGTTCACGCGGCAGGTGCACTTCCCCGGCGACCGCGGCCGCGCGCGGCGCCGCATCCCGTCGCACCTGGACCGGCGCGGCGTGAAGCTCGACCTGTGCCACCAGGGCACCTGGGACGCGGAGCTGCTGGACGAGGTGAAGGAGCACGTCCGCAGCGAGGACGAGGTCATCGTCAAGCACCGCGCGAGCGGCTTCTACAACACGCGGCTGGAGAGCGTGCTGCGGATGAGCGGCGTGCAGGTGCTGGTCGTGGCGGGCACCACGACGAGCTTCTGCGTCGACTCCACCATCCGTGACGCGTACGCACGGGACTTCGACGTCGTGGTCCCGGCGGAGTGCGTCGCCGACACCGACGACGCCGCCCACGCGGCGGTCCTCGCGAGCACCGACCGCTTCCACGGCGTGGTCACCACGGCGGACGAGCTGATCGCCGCGCTGAGGCCGGGCACCGGACGATGACCCGATCGCGGCGGACGGAACTCGACGTCAACGGCACCGTCGTCGAGGTCGACGCGCGGCCCGGCGAGCCGCTGCTGTCGGTGCTGCGCGGCGGGCTCGGGCTGCGCGGCGCGAAGGAGGCGTGCGGGCGCGGCGAGTGCGGGGCGTGCACGGTCCTGCTCGACGGCGTCCCGGTGATGTCGTGCGTGCTCATGGTCGAGGAGGCCGAGCACGGCCGGATCACGACCGCGGAGGGGCTCGCGGAGGAGCACCGCGAGCTCCGCCGCGCGTTCGCCGAGAAGGGCGGGTTCCAGTGCGGCTTCTGCACGCCCGGGCAGATCGTCCGGGCGGGCGCGCTGCTCGACGAGGCCGCGGGGCTCAGCGACGAGGAGCTGCGGGCCGCGATGTCGGGCAACATCTGCCGCTGCACCGGCTACACGCAGATCATCGACGCGATCCGCCAAGCGGCCGCGCACCGGGAGACGGCATGACGTCCCCGTCCGTCCCGCGGGTCGTCGGCACCAGCGTGCCGCCCAAGAACTGGGAGGAGCGGACGTCCGGCACCGACGCGTACGCCGGCGACCTCGACCCGCCCGGCACGCTGACCGCGCACGTCCTCCGCTCGCCGCACCCGTACGCGCGGATCGTCTCCCTGGACACCGAGCGGGCGCGCCGGATGCCCGGCGTGCACGCCGTGATCACCGCCGCGGACTTCCCGGTGGACACCCCCTACATCCACGCGGAGGGGGCGCACTCGGACCGCCATCCGCTGGCCCGCGACGTCGTCCGCTTCGTCGGCGAGGAGGTCGCCGCGGTCGCCGCGGAGACGGCCGAGCAGGCCAGGGCCGCCGCCGAGGCGATCGTGGTGCGGTACCTCCGTCCCCGCCGGCGGCCGCCGCTGACGATGGACGCCGCGCTGAAGCGGCGCTCCCTCCGGCTGCACCGCCGCCCGTCCGGCGAGCACAACGTGTCGGTGCACGACACGGGGCAGTGGGGCGACCCCGAGGCCGGCCGCGACGCCGCCACGGTGTCGGTGGAGGGAACGTTCCACTACCCGCGCGTCTCGCACGCCTGCATGGAGCCGAACACCACGCTCGCCCACTGGCACGCCGACACCGGAACCCTCGAACTGTGGACCTCGACGCAGGCCCCGTGGTTCGTGACGACCGAGGTCGCCCACGTGCTCGGGCTCGACCCCGCGCGGGTGATCTGCCGGGACGTCGCCGTGGGCGGCGGGTTCGGGTCCAAGTCGAAGGTGTGCGAGCACGAGGCGCTCGCCGCGGCGCTGTCCATCGCGGCGGGCAGGCCCGTCCGGCTGGCGTACACGCGCGAGGAGGAGTTCGCCGCCACCAAGCCGCGGCACGCGTTCCGGGTGCGGCTCCGCTCGGCCGCCGACGACGGAGGCCGGCTGCGCGCCCTCGACGCCCGGCTCGACGTCGACAACGGTGCCTACAACCACTACGGCCCGTCGATCATGAAGGTCGGGATCAAGACGCTCGGCTCGATCTACCGGCCGGACGGCGTCGCCTGGGACGCCCGGCTGATCGACACGGCGCTGCCGCCCGGCGGGCAGTTCCGCGGCTACGGCAGCCCGCAGGTCGCCTTCGCGATGGAGTCGCAGGCCGACGAGCTGGCCGAGCGGCTCGGCATCGACCCGATCGACTTCCGGATCCGCAACGCCAACGAGCCGGGCACCACGACGCTGTCCGGCGCCCGGCTCGGCTCCGCCAGGCTGGCCGAGTGCCTGGCCGCGGTCCGCGAGGCGATCGGCTGGGACGAGAAGCGCCGCGACCGCCGCCCGCTGCGCGGGGTGGGCGTCGCGTGCGGGATGCACGGCAGCGGCTCGTACGCGCACGGCGGCTCCAACCGCTCCGACGCCGCCGTCGACCTGTTCGAGGACGGCCGGGCGCGGGTGCGGTTCGGCGGCGCCGACGCGGGCACCGGCCAGCGCACGGTCCTCGCGCAGATCGCCGCGGAGGAGCTCGGCCTCGACGCCGACGACGTGGACGTCCTGATGGCCGACGGCGAGCTGACCCCGTTCGACATGGGCGCCTGGTCGTCGCGCGGCACGCACATGGGCGGGCACGCCGTGCGGAAGGCCGCCGCGGAACTCGCCGAGACCGTGCGCGGGCTGGCGGCGGAGAAGCTCGGCTCGGACGACGTCCGGCTGGCCGGCGGGCGGGCGCACGCCCCGGACGCGGACATCGCGCTCGGCGACCTGGTCGCGCTCAGCCCGGACGCGCGCGACGGGACGCTCAGCCACGAGACGTCCTATGTCGACCCGCGGATGGAGACCTTCGGCGGCGGCAACCCCCGCCCGAACGTCTCGGCCAGCTACACCTTCGCGGCCCACGCCGTCGAGGTAGAGGTGGACGAGGTGACCGGCCGGGTCCGCGTCCTGGACTACGTCGCCGCCCACGACATCGGCCGGGCGATCAACCCGGCGATGGCCGAGGGCCAGGTGATCGGCGGGGTCGCGCAGGGGCTCGGCGCCGCGCTCGGCGAGGAGCTGCTCTACGAGTCCGGCCGCACCGTCAACCCGGCCTATATCAACTACGCCCTGCCCAGGGCCGCCGACCTGCCGCCGGTGCGGGTCGTCCTGATCGAGGGGGACGAGGAGGCCGGGCCGTACCACGCCAAGAGCGTCGGCGAGATGCCGATCGTGCCGCCCGCCCCCGCGGTCGCGAACGCGGTGTACGACGCGATCGGCGTGCGCATCCGCGACCTGCCGATCACCCCGGACAAGGTGCTGCGCGCCCTGGCCGAACGCGACGGCCGTCCCGCCCGCAGGTACCGGATCGCGGCGCGGCCGTCGCGGTGGTGGATCGAGCTGCTGCGGCGGGCGTACCCGTTCGGCGTGCACTGGACGCTCCACCGGTTCGGCACCCGGCTGGCCCGCCGCGTCCCGGCACGGGAGATCGAGTCGGTGGAACGGCCCGCCGACCCCGCCGAGGCCGTGGCGCTGACCGGCGCGGGCGGCACCGCCGTGGGCGGCAACACCGACCTCGCCCCGCAGCGGCAGCAGCGCCTGGTCGCACCGACGACCCTGGTCCGGCTCAGCGCCGTCCCGGCCCTGCGGACGATCACCGACCGCGACGACGGCGCCCTCGACATCGGCGCCGCGGTCACCCTGGACGCCCTGGCGGCCGCGACCCGCGGCCGGCTCGACGCGGTCGCCGACGCCGTCGAGTCGATCGCGTCCGCGCAGATCCGGGCGGTCGCCACGGTGGGCGGCAACCTCGTGCAGGCCAAGCGCTGCTGGTTCTTCCGCAATGGCTTCGACTGCTACAAGCGCGGCGGCGCCGCGTGCCCGTGCTACGCCGTCCAGGGCGACCACCGCTTCTACCACGCGGCGATCGGCGGGCACCGGTGCCAGGCGGTGACGCCGTCCGACCTCGGCACCGTGTTCACCGCGCTGGACGCCCGGGTGCTGCTCTCCGGCCCCGCCGGGGACCGGACGGTCGCGATCGGCGACTTCTACACCGGACCGGGGGAGACGTGCCTGCGGCCCGGCGAACTGGTCACGGCGGTGCGCGTCCCGGCGTCCGCGCGGGACCGCCGCTGCGTGTTCGACAAGCTCCAGCTGTGGTCGGGGGACTTCGCCGTCGTGTCGGTCGCGCTGTCGGCCGCCGTCACCGCCGGGCGCTGGGACGGCACCCGCGTCGTCCTCGGCGCGGTGGCCCCCACGCCGTGGCGGGCCCGCGCCACCGAAGCCGGATGCGACGGCGCCCGCTTCGACTCCGCCCGGTTCCGCGCGCTCCTCGACGGCGAGCTGGCAAGGCACGGGCACCCGCTCGCGGGCAACGACTGGAAGCTCGACGCGGCGCTCGGCATGGCGGTACGGGCGGCCGGACGGATGGAAGGAGACCAGTGAGCAACGAGCGTCCACCGGGCCGGGACCCGGCCGCGATCCTGCGCACCGCGCTCGGCGAGGCGGGCATCGAGGTCGTGGCCAGCCTCCCCGACTCGTGGCTGTCCCCTCTCCTCACGGCCCTCGACGCCGATCCGCGGATCCGGCACGTGAAGGTCACCAGGGAGGACGACGCGCTGGGCATCGCCGCCGGGGCGGCGCTCGCGGGCGGGCTCGGCGCCGTCGTCTGCCAGAACGCGGGGCTGCTCGTCGGCGCGAACGCCCTCGCCGGGTACGTCCACCTGCACGGGCTTCCGCTGCTGGTGGTGGCCGCGCAGCGCGGCGACGTCGACGACGGCTTCTACTACCAGGCGTACAAGGGGCGCGTCGTGCCGCCCGTGCTCGACGCGATCGGCGTGCCGTACCACCGCATGCGCGGCGGCGCCGACCCGCGCCTGGTCACCGCCGCGGCGGACCAGGCCCGGCTGCACCGCCGGCCCGTCGTCCTGCTGCTGGACCGCGTGTCCCTGCTCGGGGAGGACGCCCGATGAGACGGTCGACGCTCGCACGCATCGTCGCCGATGTCCTCGCCGAGGACGACATCGTCATCTGCTCGCTCGGGTCGGCCGGGCGGGCCTGGCGGGAGGCGTCCGCGCCCAACCTCACCTACTTCGCGTCCGACCCGATGGGCATGGCGCCGTCGCTCGCGCTCGGCTTCGCCCTGTCCCGCCCCGACGACCGGGTGGTGCTGATCGAGGGGGACGGCGACCTGGCGATGAACCTCGGCGTCCTCGCCGCGATCGCGGGCGCGGCCCCGCCGAACCTGCGCATGGTCGTCTTCGCCAACGGCCGGTACGAGACCGGCGGCGGGCAGTCGCTCGCCGGGCGGCTCGACCTGGGCGCCGCCGCCCGCGCCTGCGGCTGGGAGCGGGTCGAGTCGCCCCCGGCCGACGCGGACGAGGCGGCCGTCGCCGCCGCGGTCCGGCGGATGTACGACGCCGAAGGGCCGGCGGTGGTCGTCCAGCCGGTGGAGTCCGAGGCTTCCCCCTACCCCAAGGCCGGCCGCTGGTCGCAGGCGGACGACAAGGCGGTGTTCCAGCGGAGGCTGGCCGCACGCGACGAATCCGGAGGTCGAACTTGAGCACGGCGAACGGCACCAAGAGCACGTCGAGCACGGGCAGGACGCTCATCCGCGGCGGGCACGTCTTCGACGTGGCGTCCGAGTTCGGAGTGCGCGACATCCTGGTGGAGGACGGCGTCATCGTCCGCGTCGGGCACGACCTCGACGCGCCCGGCGCGAAGACCGTGGACGCCTCGGGGCGCATCGTGATCCCGGGGCTGGTCAACGCCCACACGCACTCCAACCAGACCATCGAGCGCGGCCTGTGCGACGACCTGCCGCTCGACACCTGGATGGTGCTCGCGAGCTACGGCGGGGCGGGCGCCCGGCTCAGCCCCCGCGAGCTGTACGTGTCGGCCATGCTCGGCGCGATCCAGATGCTGCGCAACGGGACGACCAGCGTGCTCGACTGCGCCCGCGCCGACCACGAGTGGATGGGCGAGGGCCTCGACGCCATCACCCAGGCGTACGCCGATGTCGGCATGCGCGCCAACGTCGCCGCCCAGTACAGCGACCTGGACTTCTTCTCCTCGCTGCCCCTGGACCTCGTGGACGGGACGGAGCACCTCGTCCGGCCGCCCCGCGCCAGGCCCGACGAGGTGCTCGGCGAAGTCCTCGGCTACATCGACCGCTGGCAGGGCGAGAACCCGCGCATCACCCCGATGCTCGGGCCCTCCTCGCTGCCGCGCTGCTCGACCGACCTGTTCACCACCAGCGCGGACGTCGCGCGGGACCGCGGGCTGCGGCTGCAGACGCACCTGCTGTCCGCCAAGTCGCAGGTCTACGTGGCCGCGACCCGCTACGGCACCTCGACGGTCGAGTTCCTCGAACGCATCGGCTGCCTGGGGCCGTGGGCGTCGTTCGCCCACGCCATCTGGCTCGACGACGACGAGATCGCCAGGTTCGCCGCGTCCGAGGCGGTCGCCGTGCACAACCCGGTCAGCAACCTCAAGCTGGGCGCCGGGGTGGCCCCGGTCCCGGCGCTGCTGCGCGCCGGCGCGGCGGTGGCGCTGGGCTCGGACGGCGCGAGCAGCAACGACAGCCAGAACATGTGGGAGACGCTCAAGATGGCGGCGCTTCTGCCGCGGGCGCACGAGGAGCGGGCGTCCTGGCCGGGCGCGCTGTCCGTCCTCGACATGTGCTGGGACGGCGGCGCCCGCGCCATGGGCGCCCCGCTGGGACGCATCGCCCCCGGGCACCGCGCGGACCTCGTCCTGCTGCGCACCAGCGAGGTGTTCGTCGCGCCGAAGGAGCAGGTGGCCTACCAGCTCGCGTACGCCGACATGAACCACGCCGTCGACACCGTCCTGGTCGACGGGACGCCGGTGGTGCGGGACGGCAAGGTCCTCAACATCGACACCGACGCCATCCTCGCCGAGGCGGCGGAGCTGGCCGCCCGCGTCTGGGAGGGCCTGCCGGACCGCCTCACGAACTACGAGCGGACCGCGCCCCTGCTCCAAAAGCTGGAGGACGAGGTCCGCCGCCGCCCCTGGTCGCGGGCCACCGGCCGGTAAGGCGGGTCGGCCGGGCGGCTCAGCCGGCCAGGAGGTGCGCGCGGCCGAACATGGCCGCGGTCTCCCGGGCGGTGGGGGCGCCCGCGTCGAGGTCCGCGCCGGCGTCGCGCAGGACCGTCACAACGTCGTCGGCGCCCTTGAACAGGGCGCCGGCGATGGCGGACTGGTTCCGGGCGTTGCGCACGTCCGGGTCCGCGCCGCGGGCGAGGAGGGCGCGCACCGTCCCGGCATGGCCGTGGTACGACGCGAGCATGAGCAGCGTGTTCCCGTTCGCGTCGGCCACGTCGACCGGAAGCCCGCGGTCGACGAACTCGGCCAGTTGCCCGGCGTCGCCCTCGCGGGCGAGGTCCATGGCGATGGCCACGACGCGCTCGGTCTGCTCGGCCGTCAGTGCGGTGTCGTTCATGGGTTGCTCCTGCTGACCACCTCGTCCCCGGCGTGCGGGCACGCCGGGGACGAGGTGTGTTCAGGTATGCGCGGGATACGCGCGGGTGGACACGGCTCAGCGGACGGACACGGCTCAGAGGTTGCCGGCCGCCAGGGCCTCGATCGCCTTGCGGACGCCCTCGCCGTAGGCGGGGTCGGCCTTGGTGCAGTTGGCGATGTGCCGCTCGATGGTCGCCTGCGAGGCGCCGTCGATCGCGCGGGCGGTGTTCTCGAACAGGACCTGCCGCTGCTCGGGGCTCATGTTCCGGAACAGGATGCCGGGCTGCTCGTAGTAGTTGTCGTCGTCTTCGCGGAAGTTGAACCGGTCGGCGACGGCGCCCACGGCCTGGCTCGGCTCGCGGTAGGCGGGCTGCTCCTGCCAGCGGCCGTAGGAGTTGGGCTCGATGCCCGGGGTGGCGCCGTGGTTGCCGTCGACGCGCATGGCGCCGTCGCGGTGGAAGGAGTTCACCGGGCTCCTCGGCTGGTTCACCGGGATCTGGTGGTGGTTCACGCCGAGGCGGTACCGCTGGGCGTCACCGTAGGAGAACAGCCGGCCCTGCAGCATCTTGTCGGGCGAGAAGCCGATGCCCGGCACCACGTTCGCCGGGGTGAAGGCGGCCTGCTCCACGTCGGCGAAGTAGTTGGCGGGGTTGCGGTTCAGCTCCCACTCGCCGACCTCGATCAGCGGGTAGTCCTTCTTCGACCAGACCTTGGTGAGGTCGAAGGGGTGGTACCGGTAGGTGTCGGCCTCGGCCTCCGGCATGATCTGGACGTACAGCTTCCACTTCGGGAAGTCGCCGCGCTCGATCGCCTCGAACAGGTCGCGCTGGTGGGACTCGCGGTCCTTGCCGATGAGCGCCTCGGCCTCGGCGTCGGTGAGGTTCTTGATGCCCTGCTGGGTGCGGTGGTGGAACTTCACCCAGAACCGCTCGCCCGCGGCGTTGACGAAGCTGTAGGTGTGCGACCCGAAGCCGTGCATGTGCCGGTAGGACGCCGGGATGCCGCGGTCCGACATCACGATCGTGACCTGGTGCAGCGCCTCGGGGAGGTTGGTCCAGAAGTCCCAGTTGTTCTCCGGGTCGCGCATGTTGGTGCGCGGGTCTCGCTTCACCGCGTGGTTGAGGTCGGGGAACTTCAGCGGGTCGCGGAAGAAGAACACCGGGGTGTTGTTGCCGACGAGGTCCCAGTTGCCCTCCTCGGTGTAGAACTTCAGCGAGAAGCCGCGGATGTCGCGCTCGGCGTCGGCCGCGCCGCGCTCGCCGGCGACGGTCGAGAAGCGGGCGAACATCTCGGTCTGCTTGCCGACCTCGGAGAAGATCTTCGCGCCGGAGTAGCGCGTGATGTCGTTGGTGACGGTGAAGGTGCCGAACGCGCCCGACCCCTTCGCGTGCATCCGGCGCTCCGGGATGACCTCGCGGTCGAAGTGGGCGAGCTTCTCCAGGAACCAGACGTCCTGCAGGAGCATCGGGCCGCGCGGGCCCGCGGTCATCGAGTTCTGGTTGTCGGGGACCGGTGCACCGGCGACCGTGGTCAGTGGCTTCTGGTTGTTCTCGGGCAAAGCTCGCTCCTGGTGGGTCGTGCGTCGGCTGCTCGCGACACGGGGGTGTCGCCGCCGACCCGGGCCTCGGACCGGGCGTGCGAACCAGAGGCAGGCGCGGCGAGGGTCGGCACGGCCCAGCTTACCCATTTTCTTGAATGATTCAAGTTATTGAAATGTACGTCTCACCGCCGGCGGGCCTGGAAGTCGGCCACCTCCGACTCGTAGGCCGCGGCGGCCCGCTCTCGCTCGCCCCAGCTGCGGCGGGCCAGGGAGACCAGGTCGGAGGGCTTGGCGAGGAGGGTGCGGGCCGCGTCCTCGGCGGCCCGCGCGAGCTCGTCCGGCGGGCGGACGAGCACGGCGTCCAGGCCCGCCGCGGGAATCCGCTCCGAGGTCAGCAGGGCCCGGCTCGCCATCGCGGGCGGGAGCAGGCGGCTGAGGATGGCGTGGCCGACGGTCACGCCCACGTCCAGCTCGGGGAGCTTCAGCCAGGCGTCCGCGGCGATGAGCGGGATGTCGGCGGCGGCCAGGAGGAGCGCCCCGGCGCCGATCGCCGGGCCCTGGGCCGCGACGACCACCGGGGCCGGGCAGCGCAGGACGGCGGTCAGCGCGGCGGCGCCGACGGTGAGGCCGCCGGCGGTCGCGTCCTCGCCGCGGTCGTGTCCCGCGCTGAAGACGTGCCCGGCGGCGTCGATCAGCAGGCACTCGTCCGGGCGCATGGCGGCGCAGGTCTCGCCGAGCCACCTGTAGGACGCCATGTCGAGGGCGTTGACCGGCGGGCGGTCCAGCGTCGCCCGGACGAGCCGCCCCTCGCGTCGTGTCCGCATCGCGCGCTCAGTAGGAGCGGGGGAGGGACAGGCGCTTGTGCGCGACGTGGTTCAGCAGCATCTCGGAGCTGACCGGGGCGATCCGGAACAGGCGCACCAGGCCGTGCAGGGTGGCCAGCCCGTACTCGCGGGACATGCCGTTGCCGCCGAGGGTCTGCATGGCGGCGTCGAGCGCGTCCGAAGCGGCTTCGGAGGCGGTCAGCTTCGCCATGGCCGCCTCCACCCCGCCGGTCTCGCCGCGGTCGAACGCGCGGGCCGCGGACGCCGTGAGGAGGCGCGACGCGGTGAGCGCCGTCTCGGCGCGGGCGAGCGGGTGGGAGACGGCCTGGTGCGCACCGATGGGAACGCTCCAAACGGTTCGCTCGCGGGCGTAGCCGGCGGCGATGTCGATCGCGTACCTGGCGATGCCGTTCAGCAGGGCGGCGCTGATGATGCGCTCCGGGTTGAGGCCCGCGTAGAGGACGGCCATGCCCGCGTCAGCTCCGACTATCGCGGAGGCGTCCACGCGGACATCGTCGTAGAACACGCTGTACTGGCGCTCAGGAGACAGGATCTCGACCTCGATGGGGCTCTTGGTGAGCCCGGGTGCGTCGGTCGGGACGATGAAGACCTTCAGCTCGTCCTCGACGCGGGCGACGGTGAGGAGGGCGTCGGCGTTGTCGACGTGGGAGACGTAGTACTTCTGGCCTGACAGCACCCACTGGTCGCCCTCGCGGCGCGCGCGCATCCGCAGGTTGTGGGTGTTGGACCCGGCGTCGGGCTCGGTGATGGCGAAGCCGAGGACGCGGGAGCCGTCCGCCAGGCCCGGCAGCCACTCGGCCTTCTGCCCGGGCGTGCCGAAGCCGTCGATCATGGTCGCGCAGACCGCGGGGGAGAGCGCGACGAGCATGAGCGGCAGCCCCGCCTCGGCGATCGCCTCCGCGACCACGGCCAGGGACTCGACACCCGCGCCCGCCCCGCCGTGCTCCTCCGAGATGCCGGCGCCGAGGGCGCCGATGCCGCCGAGGGCGCGCCAGAGGTCGCGTGCGTTGTCCCCCGCGTCCGACGAGCGGACGTAGTACTCGTGCCCGAAATCGCGGCAGATCCGGAGGACGGTTTCGCGCAGCTCGTCCAGCTCCGCGGGGGTCTCGGGTGTCGGCCGCACGCTGGCCTCCTCGTTCGTGGTCTGACTTGATCGATTCACCCTGTACAGAGCCGGAATCCGATGTCCGGCTTGTTACTCAGGTGTAAAAGACTGATGTATTACACTCTAGTTCACGCCCGACCTTCGGTCGAGCCAGCCGCCGGACCCCGCCCCCCGATCCGGGGCACGGGCCGGCGGCCCCGCGGAGGAGCATCTCGGAACAGCCGCCGAGATTCCTTGTGAGCAGGGCCTTCCCGGCCTGCGATCCATGCCGGAAGGCCCTGCCGAGCAGGGCGCGGGAGGTGTCACCGCACCCCGCCGCACCTCCTCCGCGCACCGGCCTGAGCGACCCTCTCCCGTCCGGACCAGCGAGAACAGCTTCATCGGGGACTTGTCCTGACACGACCCCATCCTGCAAACTCTGACGTATTCACTCCCTGGTTCGGGTGGGGGGTGCCTGCATCGCCCGACCAAGGCGATCATCGAGGAGACACCATGAGAGTAGCCATGCGTCGCCATGCGGCCATCGCGGTGATGACCGCACTGGCCGTTTCCGTGACGGCCTGCGGGTCGTCCGGCTCAGATACATCTGACGCTTCGGGCGACACGTACACCATCGGCTTCCTGAACTCGATGACCGGCGCCGTCAGCGCGGTCGGTCAGCAGGAGCAGCGCGGCCTCCAGGTCGCCGTCGACGAGATCAACGCGGCCGGCGGCGTCAAGGGCCGCAAGATCAAGGTGAAGACCGAGGACGACCAGGGCTCGGTGAACCTGACCACGGCCGGGTTCAAGAAGCTCGCCACCGACGAGAAGGTCCCGGTCGTGATCGGCCCCGGCATCACCGCCAACGCCATGGCGTCGGCGCCGCTCGCCGAGCAGTACGGCGTCACGCAGGTCCTGCTGGTCGCCCAGCCGCACATCGCCAACGGCAAGAAGCACGTCTACGGGGTGCCGCTGCCCGGCAAGGCCAACTCCCAGGCGATGGTCGAGTACGCCAAGTCGCAGAACGCCGAGACCGCGGCGATCATCTGGGGCAACACGCCGTACGGCCAGGAGGGCAACAAGGACATCACCGCCTTCGCGAAGGACGCGGGCATCGAGATCGTCAGCTCCGAGGGCTTCGACACCGGCAAGTTCGACTTCACCTCGCAGGCCAGCAAGTCGGCCGCGAAGAAGCCAGACGCGGTCTTCCTGTACGGCGGCGGCGGCTCCGCCGACTCCCTGCTGCTGAAGGCCATGGTGGACACGGGCTACGACGGCAAGATCATCGGTGACCTGGCCTACTCCACCCCGACCGTCCCGGACACCGCGGGCGCGGCCGCCGACCGGGTCGTCTCGCTGACCCCGGTCAACTACGGCGAGCCCGACGCCGAGACCAAGAAGTTCCTCGACGCCTACAAGGCGAAGTACAACGAGGGCGCCTCGGTGCTGAGCGCGTACGCGTACGTGGCGATGAAGATGGTCGCCGCGGGCATCGAGAAGGCCGACGCGTTCGAGGGCAAGGCGCTCGCCGAGGCGATCCAGTCGCTGAACTTCGAGAGCATCATCGGCAAGCTCGCGTACACCGACGAGTACCACGGCGGCCCGAACGCCGACGCGTTCAAGCCGGTCACCTTCAAGGACGGCGAGTTCACCGTCCCCGACCAGGGCTGATTTCGGCAGCCAGCAGCATGACGGCGGCCGGCCGGCACCCCGGCCGGCCGCCGTCCGGCCCAAAGGAACCCGCCCGTGCGCTTCATCGACCTTCTCATCTCCGGTCTCACGCTCGGCGCGATCTACGCGCTGGTCGCCCTGGGCTTCCACCTCGTCTACAAGATGACGGGGGTCATCGACTTCGCCCAGGGCGACAAGGTGATCATCGGCGGCCTGATCGGCTTGACGCTGGTCAACCAGGGACTGTCCACGATCATGGTGGTCGCGCTGATCGTGCTCACCGTGGGGCTCGTCCTCGGCATCGCCTATGACGCCCTGGTGATCCTGCCGACGCAGGGCAACGGCCCGATCGCGGCGATCGCCGCGACCGTCGGGATCATGCTGGTGTTCGCCAACGGCGGCCAGCTCATCTGGGGCCCGGACGGCAAGCCGTTCCCGGCCGTCGCCCGCGGCGTGCTCGAGATCGGCGGGGTGCGGATCGGCTACCAGAGCCTGGTGATCTGGGCGGTGGTGGTCGTCGTCGGCATCGTCCTCGCGCTGGGCCTCGGACGGACCCGCACCGGGCGGGGCATGGTCGCCGCGGCGACCGACCCGCTCGCCGCCACCGCGGTCGGCATCAACGTCTCGCGGATGCGGGCCATCGCGTTCGCGCTGGCGTTCGGCCTGGCCGCACTGGCCGGCGTGCTGGTCGCGCCGATCACCCTGGCCGGCGGGGCGCTCGGCACGATGCTCACGCTGAAGGGCTTCACCGGCGCGGTGCTCGGCGGCCTCAGCAGCACCCGCGGCGTCCTCGCGGGCGCGGTGCTGCTCGGCGTGATCGAGAGCGAGCTGTCGCTGATGCTGCCGAACAACCTCGTCGACCCGATCGTGCTGATCGCACTGATCATCATCCTGCTAGTGATGCCGAACGGCCTGTTCGGCCTGAGGAGGCAGCGCCTTGCCTGACAGAGCCTTCGCCCTCCGGGCCGGGCGGCACCTGGGCCCGACCCTGCTGACCGCCGTGCTCGTCATCGGCTACGCGTTCGTCATGCCGAGCGCGACCGACCTGGCCCTCGGCGTGAACATCGGCGTCGCGGCCATCGCCGCGGTCGGCCTGACCCTCACCATCGGCGGCGCCGGACAGCTCGCGCTCGGCCAGGCGGGGTTCATGGCCATCGGCGCGTACGGGACCGCCTACCTCATGCGCGACCGGGAGATGGCCTTCCTGCCCGCGCTGCTCACCGGCGTCGTGCTGGCGGTCGTCATCGGCGTGCTGGTCGGCTACGTCGCGCTGCGGCTGCGCGGCCACTACCTCGCGATGGCGACGCTCGCGGTGGGCACCGCCATCCACGGGTTCCTGATGCGGCCGGGCCCGCTCGGCGGCGTGAACGGGTACGCGCCGATCCCGTTCCCGGAGATCTTCGGGTACAAGTTCCTGGACCCGCGCGACCAGTACCTCCTCGTCGCGGTCGTGCTGGTCCTGGTGCTGCTCGGGTCGCGGTGGCTGCTGTCGGCCCGGATGGGCCGGGAGCTGGCCGCGGTCCGCGACGACGAGGTCGCCGCGCAGTCGGTCGGGGTGAACATCACCGCCCGCAAGGTGCAGATCTTCGCGATCTCGGCGGGGATCGGCGCGGTCGCGGGCGGCGTCAACGCCCCGCTGCAGACCGCCATCGACCCGTCGCTGTTCTCCGCGGCGATCTCCATCCAGCTGTTCGTGATGGTGATCCTCGGCGGGCTCGGCAGCATCTACGGCGCGGTGGCCGGCGCGGCGCTGGTGACCTGGCTGATCTCGGCCGTGCCGGGCCAGGGCTCCTGGGCGCTGACCGTGCTCGGAATCATCGTGATCGTGTTCATGGCCACGCTGCCGGACGGGTTCGCGGGCGTGCACCGGATCGGCCGCGGCCTGCTGACCAGGTTCACCCGTCGCGGGCCCGGGGCCGGCGCGACTGTCACGGAGGTGTCGAAGTGAGGACACCGGGGACCGCGGAGGCGCGCGGCGTCACGCGCCGGTTCGGCGGGCTCACGGCCGTCTCGGACGTGAGCTTCACCGTCGCCAAGGGCGAGATCCACGGGATCATCGGCCCGAACGGCGCCGGGAAGACGACGCTGCTGAACGTGCTGAGCGGGCTGCAGCGTCCGTCCGGCGGCTCGGTGCTCATCGGCGGCGAGGACGTCACGCGCTGGCCGAGCCACCGGCTGGTGACGCGGGCGCGGCTGGTCCGGACGTTCCAGACCGTCCGGCTGTTCTCCAGCATGTCGGTCCGGGAGAACCTGATGATCGCGGCCCGCGCCACGACCGCCCCGGCGCAGGCCAGGGAGCGGGTCGAGGAGGTGCTCGGCCGGCTGGCGCTGGACGGGCTCGCGAACGAGCCGGGCGCGGCGCTGTCCTACGGGCTGCAGCGGCGGGTCGAGCTCGCCCGGGTGATGGTGGCCGACCCGGCGGTGGTCCTGCTGGACGAGCCCGCCGCCGGGCTCAGCCCGCAGGAGCGCGGCGACCTCGCGGACATGCTGCGCGAGATGCGCGACTCGGGGGTCACGGTGATCCTCGTCGAGCACCACATGGACCTCGTGCACGCGGTCTGCGAGAACTGCACGGTGCTCGACTTCGGGAAGGTCATCGCCCGCGGCACGCCGGACGAGGTCACCCGGGACCCCGCCGTCCTGGAGGCGTACCTGGGCGGCCGGCACCACCGGGCGACGGACGTCGACGCCCCCGTTCCCACGGCCGAGGAGGACTGATGTCACAGGCGCGGAACAGTCCGCTGCTCGAACTGCGCGGCGTCGTCTACCGGTACGGGGCGATCAGCGCGCTGAAGGGCGTGGACCTGCACGTGGACCGCGGCGAGGCCGTCTGCGTCATCGGACCGAACGGCGCGGGCAAGACGACCCTCGCGCGGCTGGCGGGCGGTCTTTACCGCCCGGCCGGCGGCACGGTCCGGGTGAACGGCGAACCCCTGGCCAAGCAGGCGCACGAGTCGGTCGCGCGGGGCATCGGCAGCGTCCTTGAGGGCCGGCACCTTTTCGTGGAGCAGACCGTCCAGACGAACCTGGAGCTCGGCTGCTACCACGGCAAGGTGTCCAAGGCGGTGGTCGAGGAGCGCCTGGAGAAGGTCATGGACCTGTTCCCGGTGCTGCGCAAGCGCGCCGGGCAGCAGACGTCGACGATGTCCGGCGGGGAGCAGCAGATGGTCGCCGTCGGCCGCGCGCTGATGGCCGAGCCGGAGATCCTCATCCTGGACGAGCCGTCCATGGGCCTCTCCCCCAAGATCACCGGTGAGGTGTTCGACGCGCTCGCGGCCCTCCGCAAGGACGGGCTGTCGATCCTGCTCATCGAGCAGAACGCGCCGCTCGCCTTCGAGCTCGCCGACCGCGGCTACCTGCTGCGCCAGGGCGAGGTCGTGGTCGAGGGGAGCATCGAGGAGCTGACCAACGACGAGGTGGTCCGGTCGGCTTATCTGGGGGCCTGATGGGTTCGGGGACCGGGGCTCCCCTCTCGGGCGGCCCCCTCCACGCCGACCTTGAGCGGCTCTACGGCATCGCGCTGGAGGAGGCGGGCCTGCCGGGCGCGCTCTTCCAGGGCGACCCGGCGGGCGGCACCTCGTCGCCCCTCCCCGCCGGGCGGGCCTGGCCGGCCTCCGACCCGGTCGAGCAGGTCGAGCGGGCGCTGGAGCGGATCGCCGCCACCGACGGGGAGATCCGGGCCTGGGCCCTCGTGGACGCCGAAGGCGCCCGCGCCGAGGCGGAGCGCAACGGCGGCCGCGGGCCGCTGCGGGGCCTCCCGGTCGGGGTGAAGGACCTCATCGACGTGGCCGGGCTGCCGACCACCGCCGGGTCCCGCCACCTGGGCGGCCCCAGGCGGCGCGTCCCGGCCGCCGACGCCGGCTGCGTCGCGCGGCTCCGCGCCGCCGGGGCCGTGGTCGTCGGCAAGACCACCACGCACGAGTACGCGTTCGGCGGCACCACGCCGCCGACCCGCAACCCGCACGACACCGCGCGGATCCCGGGCGGCTCGTCCGGCGGGTCGGCGGCGGCCGTCGCCGCCGGGCACGTGCGGCTCGCCCTCGGCAGCGACACCGGCGGATCGGTGCGGATCCCGTCGGCCTACTGCGGCACGGCCGGGTTCGTCCCGTCCCCCGGGCGGCTGCCCGGCGACGGCGTGCTGCCGCTCGCCTGGTCGCTGGACCGGGTCGGCCTGATCACCGCGACGGCCGGCGACCTCGCGCTGTCGGCGTACGCCCTGGGGATCATCCCCCCGCCGGGCGGCGCGGCCCGTCCCGCCGGGTTCGAGGGCCTGCGGATCGGCGTGCCGGCGGGCACGCTGGACGAGCCCATCGACCCCTGCATCGGCGCGGCCTTCGAGCGGGCGCTGGCCACCGTCCGCGACCTCGGCGGCGAGGTCGTCGACGTGGAGATCCCGCACGGCTGGGCCGGCGTCACCGCGGGCATGACGATCATCCTCGGCGAGTGCCTCGACTACCACCGCGAGCGGCGCGGACCCGGCGGTGACGAGCTGTTCGGCGCCGACGTGCGCGCCATGCTCGACCTCGCGGAGGAGGTCCCCGCCGGTGCCTACGTGCGGGCGCAGCGGGTGCGGCACCTGCTGCGCGGCGAGGCGCTCGCGGCGCTGGCCGGCGTCGACCTGCTCGCCACGCCCACGATGCCCTGCGTCGCGCCCCGGGCGGACGCCGTCGCCGACGGGATGGTTCCGGTCGGCGGAACGGAGGTGACCATGGCCGCCGCGCATCTGCGGTACAACATCCTGGCGAACCTGGCCGCGCTCCCATGCGGGACGCAGCCCCTCGGCACCGACCGGGACGGCCTCCCGATCGGCCTGCAGTGGGTCGCCGCTCCAGGCCGTGACGAGACGCTGATCAGTGCGATGACGACGTTCGCGCAGAGCACGGGCCGGACCCATGTCCGCTAGCAACCGTGTCATCGACTCCCTGCGGCTCGATGACACGTTCCTCGACGAAGAGCACCGCGCGCTGCGCGGCGTCCTGCGCCGGTTCGTGCAGGACTACATCGTCCCGCGCGCACCCGGATGGGAGTCGGAGCTGCGGGTCCCGGACGAGGTGTTCACGGAGCTCGGCGCGCTGGGCTTCCTCGGGCTGTCGTTCCCGGCCGGGCACGGCGGGGGCGGCGCGGGGACGCGCGGCGCGGTCGTCCTCAACGAGGAGCTGGGACGCTCCACGTTCGGCGGCGTGGCCACCTCGATCTCCGTCCACACCGACTACTCCGCGCTCCACCTGTCCCGCGCGGGCGACGACGAGCAGCGGCGCCGGTTCCTGCCCGACATCCTGTCCGGCCGGAAGATCTGCGCGCTCGCCGTCACCGAGCCCGACGCGAGCTCCGACCTGACCCGGCTCGCCGTCCGCGCGCGCCGGGACGGGGACTCCTACGTCCTCGACGGCCGCAAGACGTTCATCACGAACGCGAACATCGCCGGCCTGTTCTTCGTCGTCGCCCGGACCGGCGAGCCGGGACGGCACGGGCTCTCCCTGTTCGTCGTGGAACGCGGCACGCCCGGCCTGAGCAACGGGCGGACGTTCGAGAAGACCGGCTGGCGCTCGTCCGACACCGGTGAGCTGGTGTTCGACGGCTGCCGCATCCCCGCGCGCAACCGGCTGGGCGAGGAGGGGGAGGGGTTCCGCTGGATGATGCGGGGCCTCGACCACGAGCGGATCGGCCTGGCCGCGCAGGCCGTCGGCCTGGGCGAGGCCGCCCTCGCCGAGACCGCCGCCTGGCTGCACACGCGGCCCGCCTACGGCGCGACGCTCTGGGACCTCCAGGCCCTCCGGCACGAGATGGCCCGGCTGACGGCGCGCCTCGCCTCGGCCAAGACCCTGCTCTACCACACGGCCGCGCTCGCGGACTCCGGCCAGGACCCCCGCACGCACGCGGCGGTGCTGAAGTCCTCGGTGCCGGAGGTCGTCAACGAGCTGGCGTACAAGTGCGTCCAGTTCAACGGCGGCAACGGCTTCGTCGCGGGCTCGGCGGTCGAGCGCATCGCCCGGGACGCCCGCTTCCTCGCCATCGGCGGCGGGTCGACCGAGGTCATGCTCGACGAGATCGCCCGGCTGCTATGACGCCGCCGCCCGCGACCGGCCGGTCCTCAGCGCTCCCAGAAGTGGAAGGACGCGCCGTACCGGGAGCGCAGCCCGAGCTGCGGCCCCTCGGCGGTCTCGACGACGCCGGTCGAGACGCCGTGGTCCCCGGCGGCGAGCCGCGCCGCGAGCGCTCCGAGGTCGTCCATCGCGCAGCCCGCGACGACCCGTGGGCAGGCGTGCGGCGGCCGGGGCGCCGCGGGGGCCACGTGCTGGAGGAACTCCAGCCGGGCGTTGCGGGACGCCGGTCCGCGGGCGATGACCGCGTCGAAGCCGTCCCCGGGCGCCAGCCCGAGCAGCCGCTCCACCGCGGGGCCGTCGAAGCGGCCGTCGAAGTAGACGCGGCCGCCGAGGACGTCCGCCACGAACGCCCGCGCCCCCGGAAGGTCGGCGGTGGCGAACACGACGGCGTTGACCTCGCTGACGTCCACCTCGGGCCGCTCCCCGAGCACGCACCGCGTCCGGCCCTCCCGGTACTGGACGAAGGCGTGCCGCAGGCCCGAGTGCGTCTGGTCCAGCAGCCGCTCCCTGACCGGGTACTCGGTGCCGGGCAGAAGGTAGTCGACGGGGTCGCTGACGAACGTCCACCCCTGCCCGCCGATCGCGTCCTCGGTGGCGTCGGGGTGGCGCAGGTAGAAGTCGAGCGCGTACGGCCCGGGCCGGTCGGGGACGCCGGCGGCGTCGGGACGCGGCAGGCCGGGCACGTCCACCAGCCGGATCCAGCCGCCCTTGCTGCCGGGCTTGCCGAGCAGCACCGACTCCGCGGGCGGCATCGGCAGGCCCCACAGCCGCTGCCACACCGCGGGCTCCCGGACGGGCCCCTTCTCGACGACCTCGAACCCCATCGCGTCCACGTAGAGGTCGAGCAGCGGGCCGGTGCCGGCCACCGGCAGGACCACGATGTCGATACCGTCGAACACTTTCCCGTCCCCCATCGCCGCCACCGGTTCGCAGCCGGAACCGGCACGATAAAGTCTGATGTATTACCACTCACGGTACCAAAGCCACTTGATCGGAACGTGGGCGAGGACACCTCCCACCGTCACCGGCCTGCCGGCCGGTCGCCGGTACGGTGTCGGAGGTTTCCTCCGCCCCGCCCGCCAGGGCAGATAGTGCGGACCGGACCCGCACCTCCGGCCTAAGCGCCGCCCGCCGCCCGCCACGGCTCCGCATGATGTCTGATGTATGCTCAAGCGTGCTGTGAGTCCCGGTGGCGCGGAGTTCCCGACTCGACGAACCAGCACTCGAAGCCAGACCAGGGGGACAGCGACGTGTCCAGCACCAAAGACAACACCTCCGGCCGTTCCGGCACGGGGACGGCGACGGCGCTCCCGGTCAGCCGGCTGCGCCCGGCCTACCAGCAGGTCGCCGACCAGCTGCGCGAGCTGATCCTGGACGGGTCCCTGGCCCCCGGCGACCGCCTCCCCCCGGAGGGCGAGATCGGCGGCAACTTCGGGGTGAGCCGCAGCACGGTCCGCGAGGCGCTGCGCGTGCTGGCCTCGCAGGGCCTGGTGAAGACGGTCCGCGGCACCACCGGCGGCACGTTCGTCTCGCACATCGAGCCCGACCAGATCAGCGACTTCCTGGAGGCCGGCATCGGGCTGATGTCGGGCTCGGCGGCGCTGCCGCTGGCGGCGATCCTGGAGGCCCGCGAGCTGCTGGAGGTCCCCGCCACGGCCATCGCGGCAGAGCGGCGCGAGCAGCGCCACCTCGACGCGCTGCACGCCGCGACGGAGCGCGAGAAGCGCTCCCGGGGCCGCAGCATGAAGTTCCAGGAGCACCGGCACTTCCACGGGATCATCATGGAGGCGACCGGGAACGGGCTGCTCACGATGATGACGCAGCCGGTCTTCCACGTCCTGCGGACGCGCTTCCTGAACGCCGACTCCCCCGCCGAGTTCTGGGCCCAGGTCGACGACCAGCACGAGCAGATCATCGAGCTGCTCGAAGCCGGCGACGGCGAGGCCGCCTCCGCCGCCATGCGCGACCACCTCCACCACATCCGCGACGCCTACCGCGAGCACTGACCCCCGCTTCGCCCCGGCCCTCAGTGCGGGATGCCGCCGGCCCTTAGGGTCGTGCTTCATGGAGCCTGTTGCGCCTCTTGAGACGGAGCGGCTCGTCCTGCCTCGCTGGGACGATCAGTTCCTGGAAGATCTGGTCAGGATGTCCTCCGACGAGCGGGTCATGCGTTACGTGTCCGACGAGCTCTGGACACGGGAATTCGCGGAGAAGCGCCACGCGGCAGTCCTGCGGCGCTGGGAGGAGCGCGGTTTCGGCTGGCGCGCGATCCTCCGCAAGTCGGACCGAGCGTTCCTGGGGCTGGCCGCCGCGGGCTGGACCGAACACGACGTACCGAGCCTGGAGAAGCCCGCCGCCGAGATCGGCTGGTGGGTCGAGCCGCACGTCTGGGGCCAGGGCATCGCCACCGAGGCGATGACGACCATGCTGGATGACGTGTTCCACCGGACGAAGGCGTCCTCCGTCATGGCGGGGTGCGACGCGCGCAACGCGGCGTCCGAGCGGGTCATGGTGAAGCTCGGCATGTCGCGGCGTCCCGACATCACCGACGAGAACGGACGTCCGGCTCGGATCTACGCCGTTTCCCGTCCGGGCTGATATCCCGCAGACGCTGCGTCCCCCACTCGGACACCGCCCCGTCAGCGCCCCGATTCACTGCGGCGTGTTGGGCGGCCGGGTGCGGCCCCCGGAGCCGCACCCGACCGGGCTTTTGGGGGGCGGGGTCATGCCCAGGACGGCGGGCGGTTCTCGCGGTAGGCGCGGAAGCCCTCCTGGCCGTCGGAGTCGGACGGGGTCGTGTAGGAGACGAACTCCTCGATCTCGGGGACGACGGCCTCCGCCAGCGGGAGTGCCTCGACCGCCGCGAACTGGCGCTTCATGGCGGCCATGCAGGCGCGCGACTGCCGGGCGAGACGGCCGGCCAGTTCGGCCACGGCGGCGTCCAGTTCGTCCGCCGGGACGGATTTGAGGGCGATTCCGAGTTCGACGGCCTCGGCGGCGGGAATCCATCGTCCGGTGAGGAAGATCTCCCTGGCGCGCTGCCGGCCGACGATCCGGGGCAGCCGCGCGGTCGAGCCGCCCGCCGGGATGACGCCGAACTCGGCGTGCGCGTCGGCGATGCGGGCGGAGTCCGCGATCAGGACCAGGTCGCAGGCCAGCAGCAGCTCGAAGCCGCCGGCGCGGGCGAGGCCGTTGACGGCGGCGATCACCGGCATCGGCAGGCCCTCCAGGCGCAGGGTGAGCGCGGCGAGCCGCTTGGCGACGCGTTCCCACACCGCGGGGTCGCCGAACGCCTCGTCCAGCAGCGTGAGATCGAGGCCGACGCTGAACGCGCGGCCCGTCCCGCCGATGACGAGGACCCGGGCGTCGGGATCGGCCTCGGCCGCGTCGATGGCGGCCTCCAGCTCGTCGAACACCTGCGGCGTGAGGCTGTTCAGCGAATCGGGGCGGGTGAACGTGATGCGCGCCACGCGGTCCGCCACCTCAAGGCTCATGGTCTCCAGCGTCGGCACGGCCCCGCCCTCCCCCCGGGCGACGACGCCGCCCGGTATATATCTGATGTATCACCGCGAATGAGTATCAGCCGGTCCATCTTGCCAGTCAACTCCACCTCCACCCCACACCAGGGGTGACAGATGACCGGTTCTCGACTAAAAATCGGACATATACGATGCAGTATCCGCGCGAGACCAGGCAGGTGAAGCCGTGAGCGAGGCCGGCAAGTTCCCAGCGGGCCCGACACCGACCGTCCTCGACGAGATCCAGCGGCGCGTGCTGTGGCTCGCGACGCGCATCGTGGACGCCGCGAACCGCGAGCGCGAGACCGGCGACGGGCTCAAGGTCGGCGGCCACCAGGCGTCCAGCGCCTCGCTGGTCACCGCGATGACCGCGCTGTGGTTCGCGCACCTCGACCCGGCGGACCGCGTGGCGGTCAAGCCGCACGCCTCGCCCGCCTTCCACGCCATCCAGTACCTGCTCGGCGGGCTCGACCGCTCGTACCTGACGCGGCTGCGCGAGCGCGGCGGCCTCCAGTCGTACCCGAGCCGGACGAAGGACCCCGACACCGTCGACTTCTCCACGGGATCGGTCGGTCTCGGCGCCGCCGCGCCGCTGTTCGCCTCGCTCACCCGCCGGTACGTCGACGCCCACTTCGGCGCGCGGCCGGCGTCCCGGTTCATCGCGCTGATCGGGGACGCGGAGCTGGACGAGGGCAACGTCTGGGAGGCCGTCGCCGAACCCGCGGCGGCCGGGCTGGGCGACGTCACCTGGCTCGTGGACTTCAACCGCCAGTCCCTGGACCGGATCGTGCCGGGCGTCCGCATCGGCCAGTGGCGCGGGCACTTCGCCGCGGCCGGGTGGCACGTGGTGGAGATCAAGTACGGCCGCCGCCTCCAGGCCGCCTTCGCCCGCCCCGGCGGCGAGCACCTGCGGTCGTGGATCGACGCGATGCCCAACGAGCAGTACCAGTCGCTGTTCGGACTGGAGGGGCCCGAGCTGCGCGAACGCTTCCTGGACGGCGCGCCGGCGGAGGTCGGCGAGTTCGTCGCGGACGTGCCCGACGCGGAGCTGGGCCCGCTGGTCACCGACCTTGGCGGGCATGACGTCGAGGCAGTGCTGGACGCGTTCGCCCAGTGCGACGCGGTCCGCGACAAGCCGAGCGTGATCTTCGCCTACACGGTGAAGGGCTGGGGGCTCCCGCTCGCGGGCGGCGCCCGCAACCACGCGGCGCTGCTCACCGGCGAGCAGATCGACGAACTGCGGACCCGGACGGGCCTCACCCCCGAGACCGAGTGGGACCGGCTCGACCCGGACTCCCCGGCGGGCATCTGGGCCGAGGAGCGGCGCGAGCACCTGGAGCGGCCGCCCCGTCCCGAGGCCCCGCGGATCGCGGTGCCCGACGCCACGGGGGTGCGGACGGCGAAGCCCACCTCCACCCAGGAGGTCTTCGGCCGGGTCCTCACCGACCTGGCGCGCGACGAGAAGGTCGCCCCCTACCTGGTGACGACGGCCCCGGACGTCGCGACGTCCACCAACCTCGCCGGTTTCATCAACAAGACCGGCGTCTTCTCCGCCGCGCACCGCCGGACCTGGTCGCAGGACGGCCCGCTGCGCTGGACGGAGGACCCCGCCGGCCAGTACATCCCGCTCGGCATCTCGGAGATGAACCTGTTCCTGCTGCTCGGGCAGCTCGGGCTGGCGTGGGACCTGTCGGGCCAGCCGCTGCTGCCCGTGGGCACGGTGTACGACCCGTTCGTCCTGCGCGGGCTGGACGCCTTCCTGTACGGGGCGTACTCGGGGTCGCGGTTCGTCGTGGCGGGCACGCCGTCGGGCATCTCCCTCGCCCCGGAGGGCGGCGCGCACCAGTCGTCGGTCACGGCGTCGGTCGGGATCGAGCTGCCGGACGTCACGTTCGTCGAGCCCGCCTACGGCGCGGCGCTGGACTGGCTGCTGTGCGACGCGCTCGGCCGGATCGCCGCCGACCCCGGCGGGGCGGGCGACGACGAGGGCGCGTACTACTTCCGGCTGACGACCCGGCCGATCGACCAGGCGCCGTTCGAGGCCGCGCGGGCCCGGCTCGGCGACGCGGCGCTCCGGGCGCAGGCGCTCGCGGGCGCCTACCGGCTCCGGGACGCCCACCACGACCGGCCGGCGCTGCGGGACGAGGGCGCGCCGGTCGTGCACCTCGCGGCGTCGGGCGCGGTCATGCCGGAGGTCCTGGAGGCGGCCGAGGAGCTCGGCGAGGAGGGCGTCGCCGCCCATGTCGTGGACGTCACGTCCGCCGGCCGGCTCTACCGCGCGTGGCAGGGCGGCCTGCGGGAGGGCGTGCGCACGGCGACGGCGCGGCCGGGGCCGGGCGCGCTGCGCGCCGCGTTCGCCGAGCGGGCGCCGGTCGTGACCGTGCAGGACGCGGCCTCGCACGCGCTGTCGTGGCTCGGCTCCGCGCTGGGCGTGCCCGCGGTCCCGCTCGGCGTGGACGAGTTCGGGCAGTCGGGGAGCATCCGGGACCTGTACGAGCTGCACGACCTGCGGCCCGGCGCGATCGTCAACGCCGCGCTGGCCGCATTGCACATCGCGGACAGCTGACCGCAAACCTCTGATGTTTCGCTGAGGCGCGGCCGCACCGACGTTGGCCGCGGCTCGCGCGGTCGGCACCGCAAATGCGCAGGTGCAGCCCGTCAGCGAACCTAACCGGAGAGCCGCCCCGGCTTGGACATCGGCCGTGACCTTGCCCTAGAATCAATACGTCTGACTTTAACGACTCCAGCGCGATGCGAGAGGACGGCCATGACGCTCAAGGACGGGTGGAACGGACGGTTCTACGAGGACTTCCAGGTGGGCGACGTCTACCGGCACCCCCTCGGGCGCACGGTCACCGAGGCCGACAACACCTGGTTCACGCTCCTGACGATGAACACGAACCAGATGCACTTCAACGGCGAGTACGCCGCGAAGTCCGAGTTCGGCAAGCCGCTGGTCGTGTCCACCCTCACCGTCGCGATCGCCGTCGGGCAGAGCGTCATCGACACCACGCAGAACGCGTTCGCCAACCTCGGCTGGGAGGACATCAAGCTCCCCCACCCCGTCTTCGCCGGCGACACGCTGTTCAGCGAGTCGATCGTGTTGGACAAGCGCGAGTCGTCGAGCCGCCCGCACGCCGGGATCGTCACCATCCGCACCCGCACCCTGAACCAGGACGGCGACGAGGTGTGCACGTTCCGCCGCACCTTCTACGTCTACAAGCGGGGCGCCGAGCCGCTGAACGACCTGTTCCCCGAGGCGAAGAAGCCGCTCACCCTCGAGACCGAGGAAGAGCGCGCATGAGGATCACCTTCGCGCCCTGGGGGGAGACGCTGGCGGAGCTGGCCGACGCGGCCCGCCGCGCCGAGGCGGGCGGCGCCGAGGTCATCTGGGTGCCCGAGCTGCACCGCAGCGCCACGGTCGCCGCGGCTGCGCTGGCCGCCGCGACGGAGCGGGCGCGGATCGGCACCGGGATCGCGCTCGCGTTCACCCGCAGCCCGATGATCACCGCGCTGGAGGCGCTGGACCTGGACGACCTGTCCGATGGGCGCTTCGTCCTCGGCCTGGGCTCCGGGGTGCAGCGGCTCAACGAGGACTGGCACAACGTGCCGTTCGGCAAGCCCGTCCGGCACATGCGCGAGGTCGTCCGCAACGTCCGCCACTTCTGGGAGACGTGCACGACGGGCGAGCCGATCGACCTGCCGGGCGAGGAGGAGCCGATGCGGATCCGCGGCTACCAGCGCCCGTTCGCCGTCCGCCGCACCGATATCCCCGTGCACATCGCCGCGATGGGCCCGGCCATGACCCGGCTGGCCGGCGAGATCGGCGACGGCTGGATCAGCCACGAGCTGTGCTCGCCGCGCTACCTCGCCGAGCGGGTGCTGCCGGAGCTGGAGGCCGGGATCGCCCGGACCGGGGGCAAGCGGCGCGCGGACGTCGAGGTCGTCGTCTCCGCGTGCTGCTCGGTGTCCGACGACCGCGCCACCGCGCTGCGCCGCGTCTCCGGGCTCGTCGGCTTCTACGCCAGCGTCCGCACCTACGCCGACTTCTTCGACTTCCACGGCCTGGCCGAGCAGCAGCAGGCGGTGATCGACGCGTTCCGCAACGGCACCGGCGCCGAGCACCTCGCCGAGACGGTCTCCGCCGACATGATCGACGCGCTCACGATGGCCGGCGGGCGCGCGGAGGTCGCCGAGCGCATCGCCGCCTACGAGGGCCTCGCCGACGCGGTGAAGCTCAGCCCGCCGACCCACGGCCTCAGCGCCGCCGAGACCCGCGCGGCCCAGGACGAGCTCCTGGCGCTGCTGCCTGACCTCACAGGGAGCGCTTCGTGAAACCTCTGGAAGACGTCCGCATCATCGCCGTCGAGCAGTACGGCGCCGGCCCGTTCGGCAGCGTGCACCTCGCCGACCTCGGCGCCGAGGTGATCAAGATCGAGGAGCCCCGGTCCGGCGGCGACGTCGGCCGCTACGTCCCCCCGTACGGCGAGGGCGAGGACTCCCTGTTCTTCGAGACGTTCAACCGCAACAAGCGCAGCCTGTCCCTCGACCTGTCGACGGACGCGGGCCGCCGGGTCTTCGAGGACCTGGTGAAGGTCTCCGACGTCGTGTACTCCAACCTGCGCGGCGACGTCCCGAAGAAGATCGGCATCACCTACGACGACCTGAAGCACCTGAACCCGGCCATCGTGTGCTGCTCGCTGACGGGGTTCGGCATGCACGGGCCGCGCAGCAGGGAGCCGGGCTACGACTACGTGCTGCAGGGCCTCGCCGGCTGGATGGACCTGACCGGCGAGCCGGACGGCCCGCCGACCAAGTCGGGGCTGTCGCTGGTCGACTACTCCGGCGGGTTCGTCGCCGCGATCTCGCTGCTGGCCGGGCTGCACGCGGCGCGCCGCGACGGCGTCGGCATGGACTGCGACGTCAGCCTGTACGACACCGCGATCGGGCTGCTGACCTACCCGGCGGTCTGGCACCTGAACGCCGGGTTCACGCCGGAGCGGACACGGCACTCCGCGCACCCGTCGCTGGTGCCGTTCCAGGCGTTCGAGGCGAGCGACGGCTGGTTCATCGTCGGCTGCGCGAAGGAGAAGTTCTGGACGCGGCTGGCGTCCGTCGTGGGCCACCCCGAGTGGGCCGAGCCCGAGTCGGGGTTCGGCTCGTTCGCCGACCGGCGCCGCAACAAGGACACGCTGATCCCGCTCCTGGAGGACATCTTCCGGCAGCGCACCGTGGACGAGTGGCTGGAGCAGCTCTACGCCGCGTCCATCCCCTGCGGCCCCATCAACGACGTCGCGCAGGCCATGGAGGAGGAGCACACCAAGGCCCGCGGGCTGCGGGTGACGACCGAGCACCCGCGGTTCGGGACGGTGGAGCAGCTCGCCTCGCCGGTCCGGGTCGGCTCCGAGCCGCCCGAGTACCGCAGGGCGCCGCGCCGCAACGAGGACTTCGACCTGGTCGTCCGGGAGATCGCCGGGTATGACGACGCCACGGTGGAGCGGCTGCGGGCCGGGGGAGCGTTCGGCGACGCGCCCGCCGAGGAGAGCGCGCCCGCGGCGTCCGCCGACACGGAGCCGGAGGCGGCGTCACGATGATCGCACGGGAGCTGGCCGCCTGGGCGCTCGGCCTGGCCGAGGTGCCCGGGCCGGTGAGCGCCGCCGCGACACGGCACCTGCTGGACGGGTTCGGGACCGCGCTCGGCGCCCTCCGCACGGGCGCGGCGGCGCCCGCGATCGAGGTGGCGCGGGGGCTCGGCGGCCCGCCGGAGGCGGCGGTGCTCGGCACGGGCGAGCTGCTGTCCGCGCCCGCCGCCGGGCTCGCGAACGGCACGCTCGTGCACGCCCTCGACTTCGACGACACGCACGCGGGCGGGCTGGTGCACGCGACCGCGGTGGTGCTGCCCGCCGCGTTCGCGGTCGGCCAGCAGACCGGCGCCTCCGGGCGGGAGGTCCTGCTCGCGGCGGTCGCCGGCTACGAGACGGCGTGCCGCGTCGCGGCCGCCGCGCCGCACGGCTTCCACGCCCGCGGGCTGCACGCCACCATGGTCGCCGGGGTGTTCTCGTCGGCCCTGGTCGCCGCGCGGCTCCTCGGGCTGGACGAGGTGCGGGCGGCCGGCGCACTGGGCATCGCGGGCAGCCAGGCGGGCGGCCTGCTCGCCTTCCTCGGCACCGGCGCGTCCACCAAGCAGCTGCACCCGGGGTTCGCGACGCAGTCCGGGATCATCGCGGCGCGGCTCGCGGCGGCGGGCGCGACCGGGCCGGAGACCGTCTTCGACGGGCCGCACGGCGTGTTCGACGCCCTCTCCGGCAAGGCCGCGGACCCGGCGTCCATCGTCGCCGGGCTCGGGGAGCGCTGGGAGACCACCCGGATCGGGATCAAGCCGTACGCGGCGTGCCAGCTGTCGCACGCCACGATCGACGCGGTCCTGGACGTCATGGCCCGCGAGCGGCTCGTCCCGGACGAGATCGCGAGCATCCACGCCGTGGTCCACCCGGACTCGGCGCCGACCGTCTGCGACACCTCCCGCGACCTGACCCGGCCCGCGACCCCGTACGCGGCGAAGTTCTCGCTGCCCTGGACGGTCGCGGCGCTGATCACCGACGGGGGACTGGCGCTGGACACGTTCGAGCCGGGCTCGATCGCCCGGCCCGAGGTGACCCGGCTCGCCGCACGCGTCCGCTGGGACGTCACCGGCCCGCCCGGCGTGGCCGCCGCGGACGCGCCCGGCCGCGTCACGATCACCTTCGCCGACGGCCGCGAGGTGACGGGCTCGGTACCGCGCAGCGCGGGCGGCGGGGACCGCCCGCTCGGCCGCGCGGCACTGCTCGCCAAGTTCGAGGGCGCCGCCGGGGTCCCGGCGGCCGAGGCGGAGGGGTTCGCGCGGACCGTCGAGTCGCTCGGCGGGCAGCCGGACGCCGCCGCCGTCATGCGGGCCGCCGCCGGCCTCGCCCAGTTCAACCGGCAGGAGAACCAATGACACTGCAAGCGATCAAGCCCGCCGCCTTCCCGTGGTTCCCCTACGAGGGGTTCACGTTCTGCCTCGGGCTGTCGGAGGACGGGGGCGCGTGGTCGTCCGGGCACACCGCCGCCGCGTTCGACGAGGCGGTCGGGAAGATGACCGTCTCCGGGACGATGACCGAGCAGGCGCGCACCGCCTACGAGAAGACCATGACGATCATCGAGGCGGCCGGGTACGGCCCCGGTGACGTCGTGCACGTGACGGAGAACGTCACGATCGCCGGGCTGGCCGACTACGCGGCCGCCGCGGCGGTCCGCGAGGAGGTCTTCGGCGAGCACCGGCCCACGGTGACGACGGTGGTCGTGGAGCGGCTCGTCCGGTCCGCCGCGCTGCTGGAGGTCGAGCTGCATGCCGTCCGCGGGGGCGGCGCCGAGCTGCTCGCCGCCAGCGAGCGGCGCGAGCCGGGCACGTGGGCGCCCTCGCCGGTGCGGGAGGGCCACGACGGCACCGTGCACCTGCCGACGATGGTGCCGGTGGACGGGTCGGGCGACGTCGTCAGCCCCGGCGACTTCGCCGGCCAGTACGCCTACTGCCTCGACCGGGCGGACGCGCTGCTCCGCAAGGCGGGCCTGTCGCTCGACAACGCGGTGACGACCTACGACTACTCGACGCCCGCCACGCGCGAGGTGTACCGCAAGACGCACCGCGTCCGGAAGGAGCGGCTCGGCGGCGCGGGCGTGTACCCGGGGGCGGGCGGCATCCTGATGAGCCGGCTGCACCACCCCGAGGCGCTCGTCGCGATCGACGTCACCGCGTCCCGGCACCCCCTCGAACTGGTGAACCCGGGCTGGTCGCGGTACGACACGCTGACCTACGCGCCGGGCGTCCGCGCGGGACGCACCCTGTTCATGTCGGGGTTCGCGGCGCTCGACATGGAGACGCAGGAGGCGCTGCACCCGGACGACATCGGGGCGCAGGCGGAGGTCACCTACGGCTCGATCCTGCACCTGCTGGAGTACGCGGGCCTCGGCCCGGCGGACCTGCTGTCGACCATCGAGTTCTGCGTCGAGTCGGCGCTGCGGCAGTACCGCGCGGTCGCGCCCGTCCGGGAGCGGCTGCTGTCGCCGCCCTGGCCGGCGTCGACCGGGGCGATCTGCAAGGGCCTGCTGCGGCCGGAGTTCCTCCTTGAGGTGTTCCCGACCGCCCTGTACCCCGAGGGCGCCCCGACCACGGCGCACGCCACCACGGCGCACGCCGCCACGGCGCACGCCGCCACGGGGCACGCCACGGGGGACGCGTCATGACGCTGCTCACCGACGAGATGCGCGCCCTCGCCGGCCGGAAGAAGGTCTACACCGCGCCCGAGCCGATGGGCGCCGCGGCCGGCCGCTACTTCGGGCTGGCGATCGGCGACCACAACCCGCTGTACTCCGACCCGGAGTTCGCGCGGGCGCAGGGCCTGGCCGACGTGACCGCGCCGCCAACGCTGATCTGCGAGACGAACCAGTACGCGAACCTGCCGATCGACCCGGACGGCCACGCGGGCCACAACTGGGGCATCGACCTCCCCGGCACCCGGCAGGTCCGCGGCGGCAACCGCTACGTGTTCCACCGCCGGATCCTGCCGTCCGACATCGTCACCGCCACCTGGGAGATCACCGAGGTGGCCGGCAAGCGGAACCGGGCGGGCGCGGACATGCTGATCATCACCTCGCGGGCCACGTACACGCAGCAGGACAGGGACCTGCTCGCGGAGAACGAGGAGACCATCATCTACGTATCGCTGGAGGCGGGGACATGACCGGGGACATGACCGCCGCGACGGCGGCGCACCGGGCCGGGGAGACCGTTCCCCCGCTGGAACGCACGATCACGTTCCCGGAGATGATCGCCTACGCGGGGGCCACCTGGGACTGGTACCGGCTGCATTACGACCTGGACTTCATCAAGGCGAAGAAGCTGCCCGGCGTGGTCGTGGACGGCCAGGTGTTCGGCGCCCTCCTCGTCGAGCAGATCCAGGACTGGCTCGGCCCGAAGTGCTTCGTCCGCACGCTGGAGTTCAGCTTCAAGGCCCTGGTGTTCGCGGAGGAGACCGTCCGCTGCGAGGGCACGGTCACCGAGGCCGGGGACGGCCACCTCGACCTCGACCTGCGGGTGGTCGTCGTCGGCGACGACGGCGAGGCCGACCGCGTCGCCGTGGCCCCGGCGAGCGCCCGGGTCCTGCTCGGCACGGCCGACGGGCCAGGGGGGAAGGAGGCACGATGAGCACGGGTGTCGCGATCGTCGGCGCCGCCGAGTGCGACCTCGGCGTGACGAACCGGTCGATCCTCGGGCTCCAGGCGCAGGCGGTCTCGCGGGCGCTGGACGACGCGGGCCTCAACCTGCGCGACGTCGACGGCATCGCCACGACCGGCGTGTCCCGGTTCTCGGCGACCCAGCTCGCCGACTACTTCGGCATCGAGCCGCGCTGGACGGACTCGACGTACGCGGGCGGCTCGGTGTACGAGATGTTCGTCGCCCGCGCCGCCCAGGCGATCCAGGCGGGGCAGGCCGAGACCGTCGTGATCACCTTCGCGTCCAACCAGCGGTCGGCGCGGTCCCGCTCGCTCGGCGGCGTCATCGAGGACCACACGCCCGAGGCGCAGTTCGAGACGCCGTACGGGCCGCTGTTCCCGCTGTCGTACTACGCGATGGCCGCGCAGCGGTACCTGCACGCGTACGGCGGGACGCGCGAGCAGCTCGCGGAGATCGCGGTGGCCGCGCGGGAGTGGGCGCTGCTGAACCCGGCCGCGTTCCGCTACGGCAAGGGCCCGCTCACCGCGGACGACGTGCTCGGCTCGGCGATGATCTCCAGCCCGCTCACCGCGCTGGACTCCTGCCTCGTCACCGACGGCGGCGGCGCGATCGTCCTCACCTCGCTGGAGCGCGCCCGCGACCTGCGCCGCACGCCCGTCGAGGTGCTCGGGTACGGCGAGCGCACGACCAACACGTCGATGACCGCGGTGCCCGACCTGACCGTCACGGGCGCGGTGGGCTCCGGCGCGGACGCGTTCGCCCGCGCGGGCGTCACCCCTGCCGACATCGACGTCGTGCAGGTGTACGACTCGTTCACGATCACGGTCGCGCTGACGCTGGAGGGGCTCGGCTTCTGCGGGCGCGGCGAGGCCCTCGACTGGATCGCCGGCGGCCGGATCAGGCCCGGCGGCGACTTCCCGCTCAACACCTCGGGCGGCGGCCTGTCCTACTGCCACCCCGGCCAGTTCGGCATCCTGCTGCTGGTCGAGGCGGTGCGGCAGCTCCGCGGCGAGGCCGGGGACCGGCAGGTCGACGGCGCGCGGCTCGCGGTCGCGCACGGCACGGGCGGGATCCTCTCGACGCACGCCACGGTGGTACTGGGGGTGGACGGATGACCGGCCTCGACGGCTTCAAGCCCGACGTCCCGGCGCCCGACGAGATCACGGGCCCGTGGTGGGAGGCGACGACCGAGCACCGGCTCGTCCTGCAGACCTGCTCGCGCTGCGCCCGGGAGGACCGGCGTGATCGACCGGTGGGCGTGCAGCACCCGCCGCGCCCGCTCTGCATCCACTGCGGGTCGGACGAACTCGACTGGGTCGCGTCCGCCGGCACGGGCGTCGTGGACGCCTGCACGGTGGTGCACCGCGCGCCGCGCGCGGACCTCGCCGTCCCGTACGTCATCGCCCGGGTCCGGCTGGACGAGGGCGTCGTCCTCCTCACCCGCCTCCAGGAGCGGGAGCCGGACGAATGGCGCATCGACGACCCGGTCCGGGTCGCGTGGGTCGACCTCGACGACGGCCGCGCCCTGCCGGTGTTCGTCCCGGCCGCACCGTCCGCGGCACCGTCGTCCCCTGAGACCAAGGAAGGCAGCTAAGTGGATTTCCAGCTCAACGAGGACCAGCGCGAGTTCCGCGCCGTCCTGCGCGACTTCGTGGACAACGAGATCATCCCGGTGGCGCGCGACTGGGAGCAGTCCGGCCGCTACCCCACCGAGATCGTCAAGGGCATGCGGGACATGGGCCTGTTCGGGATCACGATCCCGGAGGAGTACGGCGGCCTCGACCTCGACCCCGTCTCGTTCGCGCTCGTCTTCGAGGAGATCGCGCGCGGCTGGATGGGCATCGCCGGCATCCTCGGCAGCCACTCGCTGGCCTGCCGCATGATCGCGATGCGCGGCACCGAGGAGCAGAAGAACAAGTACCTGCCCGGCCTCGCCTCCGGTGAGCGCCGCACCGGCATCGGCCTCACCGAGCCGGACGCGGGCACCGACCTGCAGGGCATCCGCACCACGGCCCGGCTGGAGGGCGACCACTACGTCGTCAACGGGTCGAAGATGTGGATCACCAACGCGCGGTACGCGGACCCGCTGCCGGTGCTGGTGAAGACGGACCCGACCGCGTCCCCCGCGCACAAGGGCATGAGCATCCTGCTCGTGGACGCCGGCTCCGAGGGCTACCAGATCACCAAGGACATCCCGAAGCTCGGCTACAAGGGCACGGAGTCCTGCGAGATCGTCCTGGACAACGTGCGGGTGCCGAAGGAGAACCTCCTCGGCGGCGTCGAGGGCAAGGGCATGCAGCACGCGCTGTCCGCGCTGGAGTGGGGCCGGGTCAACATCGCCGCCCGCTCGGTCGGCATCGCCCAGCGCGCCCACGACGAGGCCCTCGCCTACGCGGGGCAGCGCAAGGCGTTCGGGCAGGCGATCGGCGAGTTCCAGGCCGTGCAGCTGCAGCTCGCGAGCGTGGCGACCCAGCTCCAGGCCGCCCGGCTGATGGCCTACTTCGCGGCGGACGCGGTCCGCCGGGGCCGCGCCGACGGGGAGACGGGCATGGCGAAGATCTTCTGCTCGGAGGTCGCGCTGCAGGCGTCGATCGAGGCGATGAAGGTCCACGGCGGCTACGGCTACTCCACCGAGTACGAGGTGGAGCGGCTCTACCGCGACGCGATCCTGATGAGCATCGGCGAGGGCACCAACGACGTCCTGCGGACGGTGGTGGCCAAGTCCCTCCTGCGCGGCGAAACGGTCGTGCGTTGACCACCGCCTCGTCCACCCCCTCACCGACCCCCGGCCGGCTGCCCCGCAGCTACCTCTACGTGCCGGGCAACGCCCCGGACAAGCTCGGCAAGGCCCTCACCCGCGGCGCGGACGCGCTGATCGTCGACCTGGAGGACGCGGTCCCCCCGGCCGGCAAGGACGCGGCGCGGCGCGCGGTCGCCGACTGGCTGGGGACGCGGGCCCCGGCCCGCGGCACCGAGCTGTGGGTGCGGATCAACGGTGGCGAGGCGGGCCACGAGGACGTGCGGGCGCTCGCCGGGCTGCCCGCGCTGACCGGGCTCGTGCTCGCCAAGGCCGAGGACGCCGCGCAGGTCGCGGCGGTCGCCGCGCTGCTCGCCGACCTCGGGGACGTGACGGCCCGGCTCATGCCGCTGCTGGAGACGGCGGGGGCGATCCTGGACGTCCGGGACATCGCCCGGGCGCCCAGGGTCCACCGGCTCCAGATCGGCGAGGTGGACCTGGCCGCCGACGCGGGGCTCGACCCCGGCCCGGACGAGGCGGAGCTGGCGTTCGCCCGGAGCATGGCCATCATGGCGAGCGCCGCCGCCGGGCTGCCCCCGCCGGTCGGCCCGGTGTCGGCGATCACCGCCGATCCGGCGGCGCTCGCGGAGTCCACCGAGCGGGTCCGGCGGCAGGGCTTCGTGGGGCGGGCGTGCATCCACCCGGCGCAGCTCCCGGTCGTGCACGAGGTGTTCACGCCGTCGGCGCCGGAGATCGCGCGGGCGGAGGACGTCCTGGCGCGGTACGAGGCGGCGGCCGCGGCCGGGTCGGGCGTCGTGCTGGACGCCGACGGCCGGCTGATCGACGCGGCGGTGATCCGGCTGGCGCGCCGCACCCTGGCCACGTCCGGTCTCGGCCCGAGCATTACACCGAAATAAATCAGACATATAACTGGCATAACCTGCAGGGACACGCGCCGGGCAGGGCAGGCCGGTCAACCGTTGTCGAGAGATAGATCAGACGACACTTGTAGACGCAAGTAGCAAGGGAAAGAGGCGGGCAGCCATGGCACAGATGAACATCGCCAGCGGGATCCGCGAGTTCGCGCACAGCACGCCGCGTGCCACCGCACTGATCGACGGGGACCGGCGGCTGACGTTCGCCGAGTTGGACGACCGCAGCAACCGTGTCGCCGGCCTGCTCGTGGACGCGGGGTTCACCGCCGGGGACCGCGTCGCCGTCCTGCTCGGCAACCAGCTGGAGTACGTGGAGGCCTCCGCGGGCGCCGCGAAGGCCGGGGTGGCGATCGTCCCGCTCAACCCGCGCGGGACCGCCGCCGAGCACGGCTCGCTGATCGAGCGGTCCGGCGCGACCGGCCTGATCGCCGACTCGGCGTTCGAGGCGAACGTGCCCGGCGTCGCCGAGGACCTGCCGCTCGCCCTCTCCCTCGGCTCGCAGGGCTGGGGCCGCCCCTACGACAAGGCCCTCGCGGAGGCGCGGGCGGTCGACCCGCGCGTCGAGGTCAGCGAGACCGACCCGTTCTGCGTGCAGTACACCTCCGGGACGACGGGCCGGCCGAAGGGCGCCCTGCTCACCCACCGGTCCCGCGTCCTCACCATGTTCGGCTGCGCGGTCGACTTCGGCGTCGGCCCAGGCAAGCGCACCGCGGCCATCGCGCCGATGGCGCTCGGCGCCGGGTTCTGCTTCGCCTATGCGGGGCCGTTCATGGGCGGGCAGACGTCCATGCTGCGCCGCTGGGACCCCGAGCAGCTGCTGCACATGATCGAGCGCGACCGGCTCCAGACGATCTTCCTGGTGCCCACGCACGCGCTGATGCTGCGCGAGGTCATGGCGAACGCGCCGCGCAAGTGGGACCTGTCGAGCCTGGAGACCCTGTACTTCAACGCCGCCGCGCTGCCGGTGCCGCTGAAGGAGTGGGTGATCGAGGCGTTCCCGGGGGTCGGCGTGCACGAGGTGTACGGCTCCACCGAGGCGGGCGTCGTGACGGACCTGCGGCCGCAGGACGCGCTCCGCAAGGCCGGGTCGGTCGGGCACCCGTGGTGGATGACCGACGTGAAGCTGCTCGACGAGGACGGCCAGGAGGTCGGGCCGGGCGAGCCGGGCGAGCTGTTCGGGTACTCCCCGTTCAACATGCTCGGCTACCTGGACGACCCCGAGGCGACCGCCGAGGCGATCCGGCCGGACGGGTACCTGTCCTCCGGTGACGTCGCCGTCCGCGACGAGGAGGGCTTCATCACCATCGTCGACCGCAAGAAGGACATGATCATCTCCGGGGCTGCGAACATCTACCCGCGCGAGATCGAGGGCGTCCTGCACAAGTGCGACGGGGTCGCCGAGGTCGCCGTCGTCGGCCTGCCCGACGAGAAGTGGGGCGAGACGGTCGGCGCGTTCGTCGTGCCGCGCGAGGGGCAGGAGCTCGACTTCGCCGCCATGGAGTCGGCCGTCCGGGAGCGGCTCGCGGGCTACAAGACCCCGAAGGTGTGGAAGGCCGTGGACGAGCTGCCGAAGAACGCCAACGGCAAGATCCTCAAGCGCGTCATCCGCGACACCTACGGGACGTGAGCGCCATCCCCGCCCCGAGGCCCGTCCTGCCCGCGGAGGGCGCGTGAAGACGCTCGACGTCAGCCGGGACGGCCACGTCCTGCTCGTGACGATGAACCGGCCCCAGGTGCTCAACGCCTACGACGCCACGATGGTGCGGGAGCTGCGCGAGGTCTGGCGGACGTTCCGCGACGACGACGAGCTGCGCGTCGCGGTGCTGACCGGTGCGGGCGACCGCGGTTTCTCAACCGGCCTCGACGTGGACGACACCCTCGCCGGCGGCGTGGCCAGCCCGTCCCTGGACGAGGACGGCCGGGTCGCGCTCACGTCCCGCGACCTGCGCGTCTTCAAGCCGATCATCGTCGCCGTCAACGGGCACTGCTGCGCCGGCGGATGGCACTTCGTCAACGACGCCGACGTGATCATCTGCTCGGACAACGCGACGTTCTTCGACACCCACGTCGACGTGGGCCTGGCCAACCCGGTCGAGGCCGTCGGCCTGCTCAGCCGCCTGCCGCTGACCGAGGTCACGCGCATGGTCGCCAGCGGCCGCGCGTACCGGCTGGGCGCGGAGCGGGCCCGCGAGCTGGGCCTGGTCAGCGAGGTCGTCCCGCTGGAGGACCTCGTTCCGCGCGCCCTGGAGATCGCGCACGTGATGGCCCAGCACCCGTCCGAGATCGTCGCCACCAGCCTGGAGACCATCTGGACGGCCGTCGAGGACCAGCGGGCCCGCGCCGAGGCGCTCGGCCTGGCGCTCCTGGTGCGCGCCACCGACCGCGACCTGCTCGCGTTCCGGTCCGGGCCCGGCGCGTGAAGATCGGCATCTTCGACCGGGTCGGCGACATCGCCGAGACGGCCGCCGACCTGCGCGCGGCGGCGCGGGACGGCATCGACTCCTACTGGCTGACGCAGGCGTTCGGGACCGACACGCTCACCGTGCTCGGCGCGGTCGCCCGCGACCTGCCGGGGCTGCGGGTCGGCACGGCCGTCGTCCCCGCCTACCCGCGGCACCCGATGGCGCTCGCCCAGCAGGCGCTGACCACCAACCTGCTCGTGGACGGACGGCTCGCCCTCGGCATCGGCCCGTCCCACCGGTCGGTGGTCGAGCCGTGCTGGGGCATGTCGTACGACCGCCCGGCCCGCTACATGCGCGAGTACCTGGAGGCGCTGACCGGCGCGCTGACCCAGCGCGTCCGGTTCAGGGGCGAGGTGCTGACCGCCCGCGGCGACCTGGACGTCCCCGGCGCCCCGGCGCCGCCCGTCCTCGTCGCCGCGCTCGGACCGAAGATGCTGGAGATCACCGGCGCGCTCGCCGACGGCACCATCACGTGGATGGTGGGTCCGCGCACCCTCCGGGAGCTCACGATCCCGACGATCCGGGAGGCCGCCGCCAGGGCCGGCCGCCCCGCCCCGGAGATCGTCGTCCCGCTGCCGGTCTGCGTGACGGACGACGTCCCCGCCGCCCTGGCCCGCGCCGAAGCGGACCTGGAGTGGTACGGGACGCTGCCGTCCTACCGGGCCATGCTCGACCGCGAGGGCTGCGACACCCCAGGTCGGATGGCCCTGATCGGCGACGCCGGCACGGTCGCCGCCCGGATCGAGTCGTTCGCCGACCTGGGCGTGACCACGTTCGCCGCCAGGATCATCGGGACCCCCGACGAACGGTCCGCCACCCGCGCGCTGGTCGCCGCCCTCGCCCGCTGACCGGACGCCCGGCCCGTGGTGTGCGGCCGCGGTGCTCGGACACGTCACGACGAAAAGACCCGCGGCGCGCCGCCCCGCTCGGCTGCTGAGAAAAGCGGGGGACGCGCCGCGGGCAGATCGTGGGGTCAGGCCCGGGCGCGGATGTCAGGCCCAGGCGCGGAGGACGTCGTCCACCGTGTTGACCCAGCCGAAGAGGAAGCCGACGCCGGTCAGGGCGTGCTCGTGGCGGTCCTTGTCGAACTCGGCGGTCGCGTCGCTGATCACGTGGGTGAAGTAGTCGCGCTGGCCCGCGTCCCGCGCGGTGGTCTCGACGCAGATGTTCGTGGTCACCCCGCAGATGACCAGCGAGCGGATGCCGAGGCTGTTGAGGATCGGCTCCAGGCGCGTGCCGTAGAAGGAGCTCGGCCGCGACTTGTCGATGACCAGCTCGCCGTCGGCCGGGGTCAGCTCGTCGATGATCTCCGCGTCCCAGGCGCCCGCCGCGAGGGAGTTGACCTCCTTCATCGCCGGGACGATGTGGTTCGGCAGGATGCCCCCGTCCACGTACCCGGGGTGGAAGACGTACCGGGTGTAGATCACCGGGACGCCGGCCTTGCGGGCCGCGTCGACCAGCGTCCGGCAGCCCGGGATCGCGGCGCGCAGCTCCTGGTACGGGAGCCCGACCTTCGCCATGGACCCCTCGGCCTCGGTGAAGCCGTTCTGCATGTCGATGACCAGCAGTGCGGTCTTCTCTCGCGTGATGTCCACCGGGAACCTCCCCGACTCAGTAGCTCCTCGGCAGGCCGAGCGCCTCGCCGAGGATGTTGCGGATCATGTCGTTGCTCACGGGACTGAACAGCTGGAGCCGCGCGTCCCGGAAGTACATCTGCATCGCCGACTCCTCGGCGAGGCCGTGCGCGGCCATCGCGCGCATCCCGCGGTCGACGACGCGGGCCGTCGACTCGCCGGCGACGAGCTTGGCCATCGCGGTCAGCGCCGTCGACGGGCGGGCGTCCTCGATGGAGCGGACGGCGGTGTTCACCAGCGCCCGGGCCGCCGACAGGTCGGCGGCCGAGTCGGCGGCGGCGTGCTGCAGCGCCTGGAAGCGGCCGATCGGCCCGCCGAACGCCTCCCGCTCGCGCAGGTGGGAGACGTGCAGGTCCAGGGCGGCGCGGCCGATGCCGAGGCTGATGCCGGCGGCGAGGACGCGTTCCACGTCGAGGGTCTGCGCGAGGAGCGCCATGCCGCGGCCCCGCTCGCCGACGAGGTGGTCGAGCGGCGCGGCCGCGCCGTCGAAGTAGATCTCGCAGGTGCCGGCGGCGCGCATCCCGGCGAGGTGGACGCGGTTGACGGTGACGCCCGGCTGGTCGATCGGCACCGCGATCACGCTGAGGCCCCGCGACCGCCGCCCCTCCTCGGGCGGGTCGGTGCGGCACAGCACGAACACGACCTCGGCCTTGTGGGCGAGGGAGATCCAGAGCTTCTGGCCGCGCAGCACCCAGCGTCCGTCCTCGACGCGGGCGGACGTGCGGAGGTTCAGCAGGTCGGTGCCGACGTCGGGCTCGCTCATCCCGAACGAGCAGATCATCTCGCCGGACGCGATCCGCGGCAGCCAGCCGCGGGCCGCCGTGCCGTCTCCGCCGTCCGGACCCAGCATCCGCATGGCCATGCCGCAGGTGACGTAGTCGACGGCCAGGCCGGGGAGGACGCGGGCGATCTCCTCGGTGACCGCGACCGCGTCGCCGACGGTCCCGCCCGTCC